>NZ_JBFRER010000107.1:0-26633 GCF_052114405.1 Streptomyces sp. M-16
GTGCCAGGGCGTGGCCCGCCCCGCCGCCGAGGTCGCCGAAGCCGCCCTCGCCCTCGGCGCCGCCGGGCGGGACCGCGAGGCCCGCACCCTGCTCGGCGCGTTCGTGCGCCTGCGCACCGCCGAGGAGGCGGCGGCCCTGGCCCGCCGCGACCCGCACTGGTTCGCCCCCCGGCTGCTGGCCGGCGCCCGCGCCCTGTCCGGCACCCGGCACCGCGACCTGGCACACGCCCTGCGCGTGGCGGGGATCCCGGCGAGCTGAAGCGCCCGTCTCCTGACCGCGAACGACCGCCTTGTGACGTAACTTGATCGACTACTCCAACCGCGCACGGTGGTCTTGCCCCACGCTGTGCCGAGGCCTACCTTCGACTCCCTACGCACACCGTCTACGTGCGTAGAAGTCGGCGTTCCCGTCGCGAGGAGCAGCTCATGGCCCAAGTCGTCCGCGCCGCACTCGTCCAGGCCACCTGGACCGGAGACACCGAGTCGATGATCGCCAAACACGAGGAGCACGCCCGCCGGGCGGCCGCCCGGGGCGCGAAGATCATCGGCTTCCAGGAGGTGTTCAACGCCCCCTACTTCTGCCAGGTGCAGGAGCCCGAGCACTACCGCTGGGCCGAGCCCGTCCCCGACGGCCCCACCGTGCGCCGGATGCAGGAGCTCGCCCGCGAGACCGGCATGGTGATCGTCGTCCCGGTCTTCGAGCTGGAGGCCGAGGGGTTCTACTACAACACCGCCGCCGTCATCGACGCCGACGGCAGCTACCTCGGCAAGTACCGCAAGCACCACATCCCGCAGGTCAAGGGCTTCTGGGAGAAGTACTACTTCCGACCGGGCAACCTCGGCTGGCCCGTCTTCGACACCGCCGTCGGCAAGGTCGGCGTGTACATCTGCTACGACCGCCACTTCCCCGAGGGCTGGCGCGCTCTGGGCCTGGCCGGGGCCCAGCTGGTCTTCAACCCGTCCGCCACCTCCCGCGGCCTGTCCGCGTACCTGTGGCAGCTGGAACAGCCCGCCTCCGCCGTCGCCAACGAGTACTTCGTCGCCGCCATCAACCGCGTCGGACAGGAGGAGTACGGCGACAACGACTTCTACGGCACCAGCTACTTCGTCGACCCGCGCGGCCAGTTCGTCGGCGAGGTCGCCAGCGACAAGGAGGAGGAACTCCTCGTCCGGGACCTCGACTTCGACCTGATCAAGGAGGTCCGCGACCAGTGGGCCTTCTACCGCGACCGCCGCCCCGACGCCTACGGAGGGCTCGTACAGCCGTGACCAACCCCATCCCCCTGCACAGCCGCCACGCCGCCGTCCTGCCCGACTGGCTCGCGCTCTACTACGACCGCCCCATCGAGCTCACCCACGGCGAGGGCCGCCACGTCTGGGACGCCGACGGCAACCGCTACCTCGACTTCTTCGGCGGCATCCTCACCACGATGACCGCCCACGCCCTGCCCGAGGTCACCAAGGCCGTCTCCGAACAGGCCGGCCGGATCATCCACTCCTCCACCCTGTACCTCAACCGGCCGATGATCGAGCTGGCCGAACGCGTCTGCGCCCTGTCCGGGATCCCCGAAGCCCGGGTCTTCTTCACCACCTCCGGCACCGAGGCCAACGACACCGCCCTGCTGCTCGCGACGACGTACCGCCGCTCCAACCAGATCCTGGCGATGCGCAACAGCTACCACGGCCGGTCCTTCTCCACCGTCTCGATCACCGGCAACCGCGGCTGGTCCCCGACCAGCCTCTCGCCGCTCCAGACGTACTGGGTCCACGGCGCCGTCCGCACCCGCGGCCCCTTCGCCGCCCTCCCCGACGACGGGTTCACCGCCGCGGCCGTCGCCGACCTGGAGGACGTGCTCGGCCAGGCCCGCGGCGGGGTCGCCGCCCTCATCGCCGAACCGATCCAGGGCGTCGGGGGCTTCACCTCCCCGCCCGACGGGCTCTACGGGGCCTTCCGCGAGGTCCTCGACCGGCACGGCATCCTCTGGATCAGCGACGAGGTGCAGACCGGCTGGGGCCGTACCGGCGAACACTTCTGGGGCTGGCAGGCCCACGCCCAGAACGGCCCGCCGGACATCCTCACCTTCGCCAAGGGCATCGGCAACGGCATGTCCATCGGAGGGGTCGTCGCCCGCGCCGAGGTGATGAACTGCCTCGACTCCAACTCCATCTCCACCTTCGGCGGTTCCCCGGTCACCATGGCGGCCGGCCTCGCGAACCTCGCGTACCTGCAGGAACACGACCTCCAGGGCAACGCCCGCCGCGTCGGCGGACTCCTCCTGGAACGGCTGCGCGCCGTCTGCGCCGGCGTGCCGGCGGTACGCGAGGTCCGCGGCCGGGGTCTGATGGCCGGCGTGGAGCTGACGAAGCCGGGTACCGACCGGGCCGACCCGCAGGCGGCCGCCGCCGTCCTGGAGGCCGCCCGCGCGGGCGGCCTGCTCCTCGGCAAGGGCGGTGGCCACGACACCAGCGTGCTGCGCATCGCGCCGCCGCTCTCCCTCACGGTCGCCGAGGCGGAAGAGGGCGCCGGCATCCTCGAACAGGCCCTCCGGACCATCCAGTAGCAGCCCAGCCCGTAGGGAGAGTTCCTTGAGCACGCGCACCCTGATCCGCGGCGGTCTGGTCGTGACCGCCGCCGACGAGCTGCACGCGGACGTCCTCGTCGAGGACGGCCGCGTCGCGGCCCTCGCCGCACACGGTTCCGCCGCGGCGGACGTCTGGACCGCCGACCGCACGATCGACGCGCGCGGGAAGTACGTCATCCCCGGCGGTGTCGACGCGCACACCCACATGGAGCTGCCATTCGGTGGCACCTTCGCGTCGGACACGTTCGAGACCGGGACGCGAGCAGCGGCCTGGGGCGGTACGACCACGATCATCGATTTCGCGGTGCAGTCACAAGGACAGTCGCTCCGCGCGGGCTTGGACGCCTGGTACGCCAAGGCCGACGGCAACTGCGCGATCGACTACGCCTTCCACATGATCGTGTCGGACGTCAACGAACACACGCTCAAGGAAATGGACGGGCTCGTCGAAGAAGGCGTGAGTTCGTTCAAATTGTTCATGGCGTATCCGGGGGTCTTCTATTCGGATGACGGCCAGATCCTGCGCGCCATGCAGCGTGCCTCCGGTAACGGGGGGCTGATCATGATGCACGCCGAGAACGGCATTGCCATCGACGTGCTGATCGAGCAGGCCCTGGCGCGCGGGGAGACCGATCCGCGCCACCACGGCGAGGTCCGCAAGGTGCTGCTGGAGGCCGAGGCCACCCACCGGGCGATCCAGCTGGCGCGGGTCGCCGGCTCCCCGCTCTATGTCGTCCACGTCTCGGCGGAGGAGGCGCTCGCCGAACTGGCCGCCGCCCGCGACAAGGGCCTGCCCGTCTTCGGGGAGACCTGTCCGCAGTACCTGTTCCTGTCCACGGACAACCTGGAGGAGCCGGACTTCCAGGGAGCCAAGTACGTGTGCTCCACGCCGCTGCGCCCCCGCGAACACCAGGCGGCGCTGTGGCGGGGACTACGGACGAACGACCTCCAGGTGGTCTCCACCGACCACTGCCCGTTCTGCTTCCGGGGCCAGAAGGAGCTGGGCCGCGGGGACTTCTCGAAGATCCCGAACGGGCTTCCGGGGGTGGAGAACCGGATGGACCTCCTCCACCAGGCCGTCCTGGACGGACACATCAGCCGCCGCCGCTGGATCGAGATCGCCTGCGCGACCCCGGCCCGGATGTTCGGCCTCTACCCGCAGAAGGGCACCATCGCCCCGGGTTCCGACGCCGACATCGTCCTCTACGATCCGCACGCCGAGCAGGTCATCTCCGCCGAGACGCACCACATGAACGTGGACTACTCGGCGTACGAGGGCAGGCGGATCACCGGACGCGTCGACACGGTCCTCTCCCGCGGCGAACTCGTCATCGACCGGCGCGAGTACACCGGCCGGGCCGGCCACGGGGCCTTCCTCCACCGCTCCACTTGTCAGTACCTGTAAGGAGAGTCCCCGCATGGACTTCGGCCTCGTCCTCCAGACCGACCCGCCCGCCTCCCAGGTCGTCAGCCTCATGAAGCGCGCCGAGCGCAACGGCTTCCGCTACGGCTGGACCTTCGACTCGGCGGTCCTGTGGCAGGAACCGTTCGTCATCTACAGCCAGATCCTCGCCAACACGCAGAAGCTCCACATCGGCCCGATGGTCACCAACCCGGGCACCCGCACCTGGGAGGTCACCGCCTCCACCTTCGCCACCCTCAACGACATGTACGGCAACCGCACCGTCTGCGGGATCGGCCGCGGGGACTCGGCGATGCGGGTCGCGGGCCGAGCTCCCAACACCCTCGCCCGCCTCGGCGAGGCCATCGACGTCATCCGCGACCTCGCGGAGGGGCGGGAGGCCGAGGTCGACGGCAAGCCGCTGCGGATCCCGTGGATCAAGGACGGGAAGCTGCCGGTCTGGATGGCCGCGTACGGGCCGAAGGCGTTGGCCCTGGCCGGTCAGAAGGCCGACGGGTTCATCCTCCAGCTCGCGGACCTCTACCTCACCGAGTGGATGATCAAGGCAGTCCGCCAGGCTGCCGTAGAGGCCGGCCGCGATCCCTCCTCGATCACCATCTGCGTGGCGGCCCCGGCGTACGTGAGCGAGGACCTCGCGCACGCCCGCGACCAGTGCCGCTGGTTCGGCGGGATGGTCGGCAACCACGTCGCCGACCTGGTCACCCGCTACGGCGAGCACTCCTCGATGGTCCCCGACGAACTGACCGAGTACGTCAAGGCCCGCCAGGGCTACGACTACAGCCACCACGGACGGGCGGGGAACCCGTCCACCGACTTCGTCCCCGACGAGATCGTCGAGCGCTTCTGCCTGCTGGGCCCGGCGGAGGCGCACATCGGGAAACTGCGGGCCCTGCGCGACCTCGGCGTCGACCAGTTCGCGCTCTACGACATGCACGACGCCCGGGAAGCCACGATCGACGCCTACGGCCGGCACATCATCCCGGTACTGCGCGACTGACCCGCCGCGCCCCGCTCCCGCGAGGCTAGCCGGCCTGCTTGACGCACGTCCGGTCCTTCGCCGGCAGCTTGCCCGTGGCCAGGTACCCGTTGACCTGGTCGTCTACGCAGGTGTTGCCGTAGAGCCCGAAGAGGGCGTGCCGGTTGGCGCCCTCCAGGGTGAGCAGCCGGGAGCTCGGCAGCAGGTCGTGCAACGCGACGCTGCTCTTGTACGTGGTGCGCGGGTCGCCGGTGGCGGCCACGATCAGCACCGGGGCGTCGCGCCGCACCTGGGTGGGCTCCTCGCGCGGCCGGTCCCAGAAGGCGCACGGGCCGATGTTGTTGGTCATCGGCCCGAACAGCGGGTGCGCGGCGCGGCTGCGCTCGATGTCCCGCCAGTAGACCTCGGGATCGCGCGGGGCGGCCCCGTCCCCGCAGATGATCGCGGACTGCGCGCCCGTGGGCTCGCCCTCGCCGCGCAGCGCGTACCGCAGCGCCGTGGCGAACTGCGGCGACAGCGTGGCCGGCTCGCCCTCCGCGGCCTTGGCCAGGGCGGACACCGTCTCGCCGAAGGACGCCCGCGCCGGGTCGGTGTCGTCCGAGACGCCCGTGAACAGGAGGAGCGGCACCTGGCTGTCGTCGATCCGGAAGGCATCGGCGCCGCTGCCGAGGGTCAGCGGCGCGCGCGCGGACGCCGCGGCGATCCGGTCGATGCGGGCGAGCACCTCGGCGCGGGTGCGGCCGAGGCCGTAGGCGGCGTGGCGCTCGGCCGCCCAGGCGGCCCAGTCGGAGAGGGCCTTCTCGTTCTCGGGCTCGGAGCCCTTCAGCAGCCGGGGGCGGTAGTCGGCGGGGGTGATCGCCCCGTCGAGCACGACCCGGTCGTAGCGGCCGGGGAACATCTGGGTGTAGACGGTGCCCAGGTAGGTGCCGTAGGAGTAGCCCAGGTAGGAGATCTTCCGCTCGCCGAGCGCGCCGCGGATGACGTCCATGTCGCGGGCCGTGTTGCGGGTGCTGATGTGCGGGAGCACCGAGGCGTCCTTGGCGCGGCACTTGTCGGCCAGGCCCTTCTGGAGCGCGACCTGGCGGTCGAAGCCCGCCCGGCCGGCGCCGGCCGAGAACCAGGTCATGCCGACGGGCCAGCCGCAGTCCAGCGGAGTGCTGCGGCCCACGAAGCGCGGGTCGAACCCGACGATGTCGTAGCGCGCACCGACGTCCTTCATCGCCTTGCGCACCTCCGGCGGTGACTCGACGGCACCTCCCCCCGGGCCCCCGTTGTTCAGCAGGATCGCGCCGATGCGGTGGCGGGTGTCGGTGGCCTTGAGCCGGGACACCGCGACGGTGATCGTCCGTCCCCGGGGGTCGGCGTAGTCCAGCGGGACGGTCACGTCCGCACACTGCACCCCGGCCTTGTCCAGGTCCCGGCCGGCGGTGTCGTCGGGGCCCATGACACAGCTGCCCCAGCCGAGTCGCTGCTCGTAGTACCGGCCGAGCCCGGCGGGGGCGCCGTCCTTGGCGGGGGCGGGGGCGGGGGCCTCGGCGGCGGCCAGGGCGGGGGAGGTGGTGAGGCCGGCGGCGAGGGCGAGGCCGACGGCGCAGGCACGGCGCACGGCCGGGCTGAGGGGGGTCACGGGGTCTCCTCGGACTGGTGGATACGGTCGGGGTGGCGCGCTCCCGAGGCTAGGAACCGCCCGCCGCCCACCACATCGCCCCCGGGCACGAGGACCCCGGTCCTGCCCACCCCCCCCGCCCGGGACTCCCGTCCCGGTCCGCCCTCCCCATCCAGCCCACCGGCGTTCGAGGCGCCGGGGCAGCGGGGGGCGGAGCCCCCGAAAGCCCGGCGCAGCCGGCGCCGCTTCGCGCGACGGCGCGGGACCCGCCCCCCGCCCTGCCCTGCCCGGCGGAGCGCCCCGTCATCCCCGCGGCTGCACCCACAACGCCTCGGCCACCGCACAGAGTTCACCGTCCGCCGTGGCCAGCGCCGTGCCCGCCGTGTACTTGCGACCCTCCCCACCGAGCAGCCAGGCGTACGAGATCAGCCCCCCGCCCCCGCCGCCGGCCGCCGCCACCACCGGCACCGGCCGCAGCAACCGCGCCGTCAGCGCCGCCGTGACCGCGCCCGCCGGGCGGTGGTCCAGCAGGCGCCCCGCCGCGTTCCCCGGGCAGTCCAGCGCGCCCCACACCAGCTCCGGCGGCAGCATCCCGTCCGGCCCCGCCAGTTGCGGCCCCGGCGTCCACGCCGCCGCGACGATGTCCCGCCCGGGCACCCGCCCGCAGTGCAGCCGCAGCCCCGTCGCGGGCGTCCGGTCCAGCCCGCAGCCGAAGCAGTCGGCCTGCCCCTGCGGCGGGTCCGCCCGGAACGCCTCGGCCGCCTTCGACGCCTCGTCCCACGACGGCGCCCGCGGTACCTCCCCGCCCGGGGCCCGGGCGGGCGAGGCCGCCGCGAGCAGCGTGTCCGCCGCGTCCAGCAGGGACACGCCGCCCCCCTCGGCCGCCACCGGACGCACCGCCGTCCCGGTCGGCACCGGCCGCCGGAAGTCCACCCGTACGGCATCGGCGTCGGCCACCCGCGCCGCCAGCAGCCCGGCCACGTACCCGCCGAACGCCACGCCCGGGTACCCGTGCAGCCGCTCCGGCACCGACATCGTCTCCACGCCCGTCCCCATCCTCATCTCCGTCTCGGTGACTTCCGACGTCTGCCACCCTCACACACAACGCCGTACGGTGGCCGCCCCACGACCCGAAGGCCCTCCAGGTGATCCCGTACGCGGTCCGTCCGGACCCGGGCAAGCTGGCGCACTACGCGGGCCCCGGCATCGAGGAGGCCGTCCTCCAGCTCCCCCCGGCGGCCGAACCGTAGATCCTCCGCGTCCTGGACGACTACGCCCGGTACTCGTGACCGACCCCTGACCAGCCGGTGACGCGGGCGCCGCCACCCGCTCACCCCGTCCTGGTAATTTGGCACGTTCTTTCGATCAACTCGTGTTCCACTGGGGGATTTCTCGTGCGCAAGAACCTGCGACACAGTGTCATCGCCGTGGCCGGCATCGCCGCCGCCCTGGCCCTTACGGCCTGCGGCAGCGACTCCGGCAAGGAAAAGGCCACCGTCGCGAAGGACCCGAAGCCGGCCTCGACGCCGAGCAGCACGGCGGGTGGGCCCGACAGCGCGCCCACCACCGGCTCGGACGCCAAGATCGGCAGCGTGGAGGGCAGCTGGATCGCCGCGGCCACCCCGTCGAAGCCCGTCGTCATCACCGTCAAGGGCAAGATCGCCGTGGTCGTCGAGGGCTCCACCGGCCTGACCTGCCAGGGCACCACCGACGGCAAGGCCTTCGACCTGAAGTGCCCGGCGGGCGCCCTGCACGCGAAGGGCACGATCCTGTCCGCCGACGCGGCGGGCCTGAAGGTCACCTGGACCGAGGTCGGCACCGAGACCTACCAGAAGACCGAGCCCGGCAAGCTCCCCACGGGCCTGCCCGGCACCCTCCCGAAGTCCTGACCCACCGCGTACGGCCCACCGCCGCCCGGGCGGCGGGCCGTGGGTCACGGCATGCGCCACCAGCTCGGCGACCACGTGCCCGGCCTCCTGCGAGGGCCCGGTCCGGTCGGCGGTGGGCCCGGCCACCCGGACGGCCGGCGGCACGTCATCCGGTCCTCAACGGCTGACCGCCTGCCGGGAGGGCACGACGTGCCGCCGGGCGAGGGCCGGGACCGACCGGCGCGCGGTGCGGCCGGTCGGCTCCCCACCGTGGGTTACGGGGCTGCGGTCGCCGTGGTTACCGGGCCCCGCGCGGTGCGCATGCGGGCCCCGTCGAACTCCACCGTTTCACCGGGCAGGACCAGCAGGCCGGGCTCGCCGTCCTGCCAGGCCGCGCCGATCCGCCGGATCTGGACCGCCGGGCCGCGCGCGCCGGCCATGAAGACGGTGGGGTCGACCTCCCAGCCGTGGCCGGCCAGCCACCCCTCCAGCGTCGTGGCGTCCGTGCCGGTCGCTTCTCGCGGCCATTCGTACGTGTTCCGGCTGTCCATGCCCGTCCCCCTCCAGTGCGGCCGGATGCCCGGCGCCGCGCCGATCCTCGCATCCGCCACCGACACGGGCCGGTCGATTTTCGGGTGCGCACGACCCGAACCGGCTGCCGCGGGCGGCCCCGGCCCCGGGCGGGCGGGGCCGGGGCGACCGCCGCCGCCCGCCGCGGTCGTGTCAGGGGTGCGCCGGGGCGCGCCGGTGCGGGACGGTCTCGGCGGGGGAGGGCGGCGCGGGCGGGGTGCCGTCCCCGAAGGGGCGTCCGCCCAGCACCTCCCGGCCGTGCGGTGCGAGCCAGCCCGACGGGTCGGGGCCGTCGGGGACGATCCCGGACGGGTTGATGTGGCTGTGGACGAGGTAGAAGTGCTTCTTGATGTGGTCGAAGTCGACGGTGTCCCCGAAACCGGGCGTCTGGAACAGGTCCCGGGTGTACGCCCACAGCACCGGCATCTCCGAGAGCTTGTGCCGGTTGCACTTGAAGTGGCCGTGATAGACGGAGTCGAAGCGCACGAGCGTGGTGAACAGCCGCACGTCCGCCTCGGTGATCGTCTCGCCGACCAGGTAGCGGGACCGCTCCAGCCGCTCGGAGAGCCGGTCGAGGCGGGCGAAGAGACGCTCGTACGCGGCGCTGTAGGCCTCCTGCGACTTGGCGAACCCGGTGCGGTAGACACCGTCGTTCACGTCCGCGTAGACCTCCGCGTTGACCGCGTCGATCTCGGGCCGCAGCGCGGCCGGGTACAGCTCCGGCGCCCCGTCGCGGTGGTACGCCGTCCACTCCAGCGACATGTCGACGGTGATCTGCGCGTAGTCGTTGGTGACCACCTCGCCGCTCGGCACGTCCACGATCGCGGGCACGGTGATGCCCCGGTCGTAGTCGGGGTCGCGGGCGAAGTACGCCTCCTGGAGCCGCTCTATGCCCAGCACCGGGTCGCGGCCCTGCGGGTCGAGGTCGAAGGTCCAGCTGCGCTTGTCGTGCGTCGGCCCGGCGACGGCCATGGGCAGGGCCTTCTCCAGCCCCAGGAGCCGTCGGACGATCATCGCGCGCTGTGCCCAGGGGCAGGCGCGGCTCACCACGAGACGGTAGCGACCGGGCTCCACCGGGAAGCCGTCGCGTCCGTCGGCGGTGATCCGGGTGGTGATGTAACGGCTGTCGCGGGAGTACCCCTTGGCGGGGCTTACGTAGCTCATCCCCGGGCCCTACCCAGGAACCGCGGTGGCGAGCGGCCGCTCCACCGGGGCTCCGCCGTCCCTCGACCGGGCCGACTCGCCGGTTCACCCGCAGTCCACGAGGTGTGCGGTCGGGCGACCCGCACCGTCGGTGGGGATTGTCGGCGGGGCGTGCTTTGCTGGAGGCATGATCGATGAATTTCTGGCCCGTGACCTGTCCGCCGTCGAAGAAGCCGTCCGCAAGGCGGCGGCGGTCGAGATCATGCCGAGATTCCGGCAGCTCGCCCGGCACGAGGTCGACCAGAAGACCGGCCCCCACGACCTGGTGACCATCGCCGACCGGCTGGCCGAGGAGCACCTGACCGCCTCGCTGACCCGGCTGCTGCCCGGCTCGGCCGTGGTCGGCGAGGAAGCCGTCCACGCCGACCCCGGCGTCTACGCGGCGCTCCGCGCCGACGCGCCCGTGTGGATCGTCGACCCGGTCGACGGCACCCGGCAGTTCGTGGGCGGCGACCCCGCCTTCTGCACCCTGGTCGCGCTCGCCCACCGCGGGGAGATACTCGCCTCCTGGACCTTCGCGCCGGCGCTGGACGAGCTCGCCACCGCCGTCCGCGGGCAGGGCGCGTACGTCAACGGCGAGCGGATCCTCGCCGGTTCGCCCGAACCCGGCGCCGAGCTGCGGGTCGCGATGGCGCACCCGCTGTACACCTCCGAGGCGGACAAGCGGACCCTGGCCCGGCTCGACGTGCCCGGCGTCACCGCCCGGCCCTGCGGTTCGGCCGGCCTGGAGTACCTCAAGGTGGCGCGGGGCGAGATGGACGGCCTGGCGTTCACCTGGCCCTCGGCCTGGGACCACGCCGCCGGACTGCTGCTGGTCGCCGAGGCGGGCGGCGCCCAGTCCACCGTCGACGGCGTCCCCTTCCGGGTGGACCGCGACAACGCCCTGCCCTTCGCGGTGGGGCGCGACGAGGCCACCGCCGTACGGATCCGCGAGCTGCTGCGGGGAGCGTAGGCGCGCGGGCGCGCAGGGCCCGTATGGACGGGCGGAATATCCTGGGAGCGGAGGCCGCCGCCGGACGAAGGAGCAGTCAGTGTCGTCGATTCTCGACGCAGTCGTGGTGGGGGCGGGGCCCAACGGCCTGACGGCCGCGGTCGAACTGGCGCGCCGGGGCTGCTCCGTTGCCGTGTTCGAGGCGGCGGACGGCATCGGGGGCGGGGCCCGCACCGAGGAGCTCACCCTCCCGGGCTTCCGCCACGATCCCTGCTCGGCGGTGCACCCGCTGGGCGCCGGGTCCCCGGTCTTCGCGACGATGCCGCTGAAGCGCTACGGGCTGGAGTGGCTGCACGCCCCGCTGCCCATGGCGCACCCCTTCGACGACGGCACGGCCGCGGTGCTCTCCCGCTCCGTCGCCGAGACCGCGGCCTCCCTCGGGCCCCGCGACGCGGGCGCGTACCGCCGTCTCGTCCAGCCGTACCTCGGCAAATGGGACACCCTCGCACGGGACTTCATGTCCCTGCCCGCCACCGCCCTGCCCCGGGACCCGCTGACCCTGGCCCGCTTCGGCCTGGCCGGCCTGCCGCCCTCCACCTGGCTGCTGCGCCGCTTCCGCGACGACCGCGCGCGTGCCCTGTTCGCCGGGCTCGTGGCGCACGTCATCGCCCCGCTGAGCGGGATCGGGACCGGCGCGGTCGGCCTCGTCTTCGCGCTGGCCGCGCACGCGGGCGGCTGGCCGATGGCGCGCGGCGGCTCGCAGTCGATCTCCGACGCGCTCGCCGGGTACCTGGCGGACCTCGGCGGCACCGTGCACACCGGCTTCGAGGTCAAGCGGCTCGACGACCTGCCGCCGGCCCGCGCGTACGTCTTCGACACCTCGCCGACCGCCCTGGCCCGGATCGCCCGCCTCGGCCGCGCGTACGACGGCTACCGGTACGGCGCCGCCGCGTTCAAGCTCGACTACGCGCTCGACGGCCCGGTGCCCTGGACCGCCGAGGCCCCCCGCCGGGCCGGCACCGTGCAGATCGGCCCCGGCAGCCGCGACATCGACGCCGCCCTCCAGCTGGCCTGCGGCGGCCGGGCCCCCCGCAGTCCCTTCCTCATCACCGCCCAGCCCAGCCTGGCCGACCCCGGCCGGGCCCCGAGCGGCAAGCACGTGTTCTGGGCGTACGGGCACGTGCCCGCGGGCTGGGACGGAGACCTCACCGAGGCCGTCGAGCGGCAGCTGGAGCGCTTCGCGCCGGGCTTCCGCGACCTGGTGCTGGCCCGCGCCACGGCCGGACCGCCGCAGCTCGCCGCCCGCAACCCCAACTACGTCGGCGGGGACATCGCCTGCGGCGCCGCCTCCGGCCTCCAGCTCCTGCTCCGGCCGAAGGTCACCCTGTCCCCGTACACCACGGCCCACCCGGCCGTGTTCCTCTGCTCCTCGGCGACCCCGCCGGGCCCGGGCGTCCACGGGATGTCCGGCCACAACGCCGCCAAGGCGGTCTGGCGGCACCTGCGAAAGGCCTCGTGATGGTGCGCATCATCCTCGTCCAGGGCGACATCACCGCGCAGGAGGCGGACGCGGTCGTCAACGCCGCGAACTCCTCGCTGCTCGGCGGCGGGGGAGTGGACGGCGCCATCCACCGGCGCGGCGGCCCGGAGATCCTCGCCGCCTGCGAGGACCTGCGGCGCTCCCACTACGGCAAGGGCCTCCCGACCGGCCGCGCGGTCGCCACCACGGCGGGCCGCCTCCCGGCGGAGCACGTCATCCACACGGTCGGCCCGGTCTGGTCGCGGGACGAGGACCGCTCGGAGCTGCTGGCCTCCTGCTACCGGGAGTCGCTGCGGGTCGCCGACGAGCTGGGTGCGCGTACGGTGGCCTTCCCCGCGATCTCCACCGGGATCTACGGCTGGCCGATGGACGACGGGGCCCGGATCGCGGTGGAGACCGTACGGGCTGCCAGGACCCGGGTCGAGGAGGTCCGCTTCGTGCTCTTCGACGCGGCGGCACACGCCGCCTTCGAGGCGGCGGTCGCCGCGGCGCCGTAGGCCCCGTCGCGACCCGGTCAGAGGCGGCGCGCCGAACTGCCCGGAGTGGGGCGCGGGTAGGTGCGGGACTGCTTCACGCTGCCGAACGCGAAGCTCGACTCGATCGAGGCGATCCCCGGGATGGCGTGGATCCGGTGGCGCACCAGGGATTCGTACGCCTCCAGGTCCTCGATGACCACCCGCAGCAGGTAGTCGCTGCTGCCCGCCATCAGATAGCAGTCCTGGATGTGCTCGATGACCGCGACGTGCTCCTCGAAGAGCCGGACCGCCTCCGCCGTGTGCCGCTCCAGACGGATGCGGACGAAGACGGTGATCGGCAGCCCGAAGGCGACCTGGTCGACCATCGCCGTGTAGCCGCGGATCAGGCCCGCCTCCTCCAGCCGGCGGACGCGGCGCAGACAGGGCGAGGGTGAGAGCCGCACCCGGTCGGCGAGGTCCTGGTTGGACAGCCGGCCGTCGGCCTGCAACTCCCGGATGATCTGCAGATCGACCGCGTCCATGGCCATGTTCCGGCGCTCCTCGGCTGTTCTTCGCCACTCCTTGGCAGATTCTGCCCCAAACGTATGTCCGAGCGGCAGAACTGGCAATCGGCTGCCCCGCCCCACGCCCTAGCGTTGCCGGAGAGCGGACCGGACCGGTCCGTGTAGCAGAGGCTGGAGTCACTTCCTTGGTCGCGACGAACACCACCCGAGCGGCCGAGCCTCCCCACACGGTGAGCGAGCCGGCCGGACACCCCGGCCGGTTCGGGCTCTCCCCCCAGGCCCGGGGCATGGCGGCGCTGCTGGTCACGGTGGCCATCTGGGCCGCCTTCGCCCTCAGCGCCCGCGCCCTGAGCGCCTCCACGCTGCTCCCCGCCGACGCGGCGCTGCTGCGCTTCGGTGTCCCGCTGCTCGTCCTGGCGCCCGCCCTGTGGCGCCGGCGCCGGCGGATCGCCGCCGTACGGCCCGGCGCAGCCGCCAAGATCATCTGTGGGGCCGGGGTGCCCTTCTTCCTGGCCGCCATGCACGGCGGCGCCCTCACCTCGGCGGCCTTCGTCGGCTCGATCGTGCCCGGGATGGTCCCGCTCTTCGTCGCCGCGCTGATGGCCTCCCGGGGCCGCGGCCTGCCCCGCGGGACGCAGATCGCCGGGCTCGCGCTGATCGCGCTCGGTGTCGCCGCCCTGGTCTGGCGCTACGTGGTCCCGGTCGACGCCGACGTCCTGGAGGGCGCCGGAACCCTGCTGGTGGCCAGCGGCCTGTGGGCCCTGTACACGGTGGGCCTGCGCGACGTGGACCTCGACCCCGTCGGCTCGATCGGCCTCCTGTGCCTGCCCTCCTTCGCGGTGATCGGCCTGCTGGTGCTGACCGGGATGCTCCCGACCGGCCTCGCCCACGCGGCGGGCGGCGACATCGCGCTGTTCCTGGTGGTGCAGGGGCTCGGCGTCGGACTGTGCGCCGGCCTCCTCTACGCCTTCGCCATCCGCAGGCTCGGCGCGGAGCGCAGCTCCGTCGTCGGCAGCCTCAGCCCCGTGGCCGTCGTCCTCCTCGCCATCCCGCTGCTCGGCGAGTCCCCGACCACCGCCGTGCTGATCGGCGTCCCCCTGATCACCGTCGGCGTCGTGCTCGCCAACCGCCGTTCCGCCGCCGCCCGCCCCCACCCCCGCCCCGAGGTCCCCGCAGATGCTTGAGCTCCTCCCGCCGCCGCCCACCGACCCGCTGTGGGACCTGACGTACGAATTCGGTTCCGACGAGCGCGCCGAGCGGCTCAACCTGGTCCTCGGCGTCTACCGGGACCCCTCCGGCCGCACCCCCGTCATGGCCGCCGTGCGGGAGGCCGAGATCCGCCTCGCCGAGCGTTCGGAGTCCAAGGAGTACCGGGGGCTGTCCGGAAACACCGCCTTCAACCGGGCCCTGCTCACCATGGTGCTGGGACCGGGCGCGGAAGCCGACCGGGCCGCGGCCGTCCAGACCGTCGCCGGCTCCGGCGCGCTGCGGCTGCTGGCCGACCTGATCTGCCGGACCCGCCCGGGAACCACGGTGTGGATCAGCGACCCGGCGTACGTGAACCACCGGCCGATCCTGGAGGCCGCAGGGCTCCGGGTGCGCACGTACGGCTGGTGCGACGACGAGGGCGGCTTCGACTCCGCGGGCGTCCTCGCGGAGCTGGGGCGGGCGGGACGCGACGACGTGGTCCTGCTCCAGGGGTGCTGCCACAACCCCACCGGAGCCGACCCCTCCGGGGAGGACTGGGCGGCGCTGGCCGATCTGGCGGTCCGGGGCGGCTGGGTTCCGTTCGTCGACCTCGCCTACCACGGGCTCGGCGACGGCCTGGAGGCCGACCTCTGGGCCACGCGCCACCTGGCCGCGCGGGTCCCGGAGATGCTCATCGCCGTCAGCTGCTCGAAGAATTTCGGCCTCTACAGCGACCGCACCGGCTGCGCCATCGTCCTCGGTACGTCGGGCCGTTCGGTGCGGCACGCCGAGACGGCCCTGCAGAACGCCGCCCGCACCCTGTACTCGATGCCGCCCGAGCACGGGGCCGCCGTCGTGACGACGGTCCTGGAGGACGACGGCCTGCGGGCGCTCTGGCGGGCCGAACTGGACGTCATGCGGGGCAGGATCGAAGCCAACCGGTCGGAACTGACCGCCCGCCTGAGTGCCTCCGGCCACGAGGTCCAGGCCCGGTCGCTCGCGCGGCAGCGCGGCATGTTCTCGATGCTCCCGCTCACGTCGCAGGAGATGCTCCGGCTGCGCAGGGAGCACGCGATCTACGGAACCACCGCCGGCCGGATCAACATCGCGGGCATTCCGGCCGACCGGATCCCTTGTCTCGCGCGCGGCATAGCGGCGGTTCTCGCGACGCGTTGACGTTCCCCCGCGCCGCGCCACGGTTCCCTTCCGCCCGCGGTCCCACCGGACCGCGGCCGGAATGCCGGGAGGAATGGCCGGATAGAACGTACGTCGAACAGGCGGGAGTTGGGCGTGTGGCATCATGGCCGCGTTGTCCGACCGCTGGGTTCGCCGGAGGACTGAGGGATGAAGTTACCTGGCACCGGCTTGCCGGCGTCGGAGGACAGGCGGCTCAGGCGCCGCCTCAAGAAGGTCCGTCATTCGTGTGAGGCCCTGCTGGCGGAATGGGGCATGGAACACGGCTGTGGAATCGACGAACTCCTGCGCCACCTCAGCGAGCGCCGCCAACGTCCCATCCATTTGCTGGCGACGCCTTTCCCCGAACGGCACTTGTTCGGAATCTGGCTGAAAATGGATGACTTCGACGTCATCGTGTTCGAGCAGGCGGCGACGCCTTCGCACAAAGAACACATCATCGCGCACGAACTCGCCCACATCGCTTTCGACCACAGCGGCTCGGTGCAACTCGACCGGAACGATCCGGGCGATCCGAGCCTGCTCCTGCCCGACGTCGAGCCCGAAGCCGTGCGGGGCATGCTGATGCGCTCCCGCTACAGCGACGACGAGGAGCAGGAGGCCGAGACGATGGCCTCGCTGATCCTGGCCCGCGCCGCCAAGCGCTGGACGGAACCGGCCTGGGGCGTCCCGGACGAGGCCGCCGAGATCGTGGCCCGCATCGAGAGCGGACTCGGCCGACCCGACCAGGGGCCCGCGTGATCTACACGATCCTCGCGTGGGTCTGCGCCTTCGTGGGCCTCGCGGCCTTCGGCTACCGCCTCCCCGACCTGCTGCGCCGCCGGCGCGACGTCGCCCTGTGGGCCCTGTGCGCCTACTTCCTCTGCTCCGGGATCAGCTTCCTCGTCGACCTGGACCAGCTGCGGCTGCACATCTCCGGCTTCCTCGGGCTGCCGAACATCACCTCCCTGATCACCCAGGCGGCGGTGGTCGTGCTCACCGCGGCCCAGCAGGTGGTCCTCGTCTACTGGTCGGCGCCGCCCGCCGAGGCCTCGCGGATGGCGCGCCGCCGCGTCCTCGTCTTCGGCGCGGCCCTGGCCGTGCTGGTGGTCTCCTCCTTCGTCGTCGGCCCCGTGGCCCACTCCGAGACGGCCACCTCCACCATCCTCCTCAGCATCCAGCACGGCGGATACGCCCTCTACATGTCGTTCTACCTGCTGGTGTGCGCCGTCGGGCAGTTCGAGACGGTGCGGCTGTCGCTGCGCTTCACCGGGATGGTCAACCGCCAGTGGCTCAAGGTCGGCATGCGCACGGTCACCGTCGGCGCGAGCCTGATCCTGGTCTACTGCGTCACCCGGGGCATCCAGATCGCGGGCACCCGCCTGGGCTTCGACGCGGCCGCCCTCGACCCCGTCCAGTGGACCAGCGGCAGCGTCGGCGCACTGCTGCAGATCGCCGGCTGGACCATCCCCTCCTGGGGCATCCACATCACGCGCGCCCGCGGCTGGATCCGCAGCTACCGCTCGTACCTGCGGCTGCGACCCCTGTGGTGGGCGCTGTACCAGGCGTCGCCCGACATCGCCCTCGACCCGCCGAGGTCCTGGCTGGGCGACCTGGTCCCGCCCCGCGATCCCCAGTACAGCCTCTACCGGCGCGTGATCGAGATACGGGACGGACAGCTGATCCTGCGCACCGCGCTCTCGATGGCGGAGTTCTCCCGCGTCGCGCGCTCGCTGGACCTCCCCGAGGACCCCACCTCCCCGCTGGGGGAGGCGCTCCAGGTGCGCGCTGTCCTGAGCCGTCCCGCCGAGGAACGCGCCGAGCGGGCGGAGCGGGCCGACGCCGAGTCCGACATCCCCGCGCGGCCGCCGTACGAGGACTTCCGCGACGAGGTGGAATGGCTGACCAGGGTCGCGGACTCCTTCAACGCCCTCGGCCAGAGCAGTCCCGGTCCGGTCGGCGCCGGCCTGCTGTCATGACGCCGCCCGCCGTGTCCGCGGCCGTGGCCCTGGCCGCCGTCCGGCGCCTCGTGGCCCTCGACACCGAGCGGGGGGCGACCGCCGCCGTACCCGCCGTACGGGAGACCGTGCGGCGGATCCCGGAGCTGTCGGCCGACCCCGGCGCGCTGCGCGACCGGGACGCCGACGGGCTCGCGGCCCTCGCCGAACTGTCCGAGGTCATCGGCTGGATCCTCTTCGACGCGGGCCGCTACCGACCGGCCCACCGGATGAACGCGCGGGCGCTCGCCCTCGCCCGGCTCTGCGGCGACCGCTGGACGGCGCGGCTGGTCCTGCTCAACCACAGCATGCTCACCACCCACACGGGTCACCCGCGTGCCGCACTGCTGAGCGCGGACCGGGTGCGCGGGCCCCGCCCGCTGCCCGCCCGCGTCGCCGCCCTCGTCCTGGTCCGCCGGGCGCACGCGGCCGCCCTGCTCGGAGGGCGCTCCGAGGCGCTGGAGCTGATCGCCCGCGCCCGGAGCCGGTTCCTGGACGGCGTCTCGCACCGCGACCCGCACTGGGCCTGGTGGATCGACGAGGCCGAGCTGCTCGGTCACCACGGCTGGGTCCAGGCCAGGCTGCGCCGCTGGGACCGGGCCATCCCCCTGCTGCACCAGGCGGCCACCGCCCCCGGTCCTGCCTACCGGCACCTGTTCACGGCGGAGCTGCTCTCCGCCCTGGCGGGGGCCGGGGCGTGGCGGGAGGCCGAGGAGCTGATCGCGGAGGTGGCCCCGCGCGCCGCGGGCATCGGGTCGGTCCGCACGACGGAGACCCTCGGCCGGACGGCGGCGGGCCTGCGCGGGTGCGCGGGTGTGCCGGGCGGCGTACGGGACGCGGCGGACTTCCTGCTGGAGTCGCTGCCCGCCTGAGCGCCCGCCCGGACCGGGGGAGGCCCGCCCGGACCCGGCCCGACCCGACCGGCCAGGCCGCGATCTGACCCGACCCGACCCGATCCGATCCTGATCCGCCACGACACGACACGCCCCGAACCGACTCGGCTCGGCTCGACACGACACTACAGACAGGACGACGACATGCGATCCATCCGGATCTCGACGCCCGCGGCCGCCTTCCTGGCGGCGGCGGCCCTCCTCTTCGCGCTGGGCGGCCCCGCCTCGGAGGCCGCCTTCGGTACGCACGAGGCCTCGGCGGCGAGCGAGCAGACCGTCACCGAGGAGGGCAGCCCGTACATCTCCACGCACCTCTACTTCGGCACCGGACGCCACAACGGCAACCCGCCGATCACCGAAGAGGAGTTCATGAAGTTCGTGGCCGACGTGATCACCCCGCGCTTCCCCTCCGGGCTCACCCTCCAGGAGGCCCGGGGACAGTGGCGGGACAAGGAGGGCGACATCAACCGCGAGAGATCGTACGAGCTGACCGTGATGTACCCGGTGCGCGAGGCCCACGCCCGCAACGCCGACATCGAGTACATCCGGCGCCTGTACTGCAAGACCTGGGAGCTGGAGTCGGTCGGCCGCGCCGACGTGCGCGCGCAGGTGGACTTCTGACCCTGACCGACCGGCCGGCCCGCCGACCGGGGCGGCGCGGCGCGCGGCGGGACGGGGCGGGACGGAGCCGGCGGCTCCTCGCGCCCACCCCGCCCCGCCCGCCCCGGCACGCGCCCGCTTCCGCTTCCGCCACCGCCGGGGCCTCCTGCGGACCGCCTTCGTCATGCCCCGGCCCCCTCCGGACGCAGCGCCCCGGGCCGAGCCCTCGGATAGGGTGAATCGTTAGGAATCGGACCCCCCGGGGTGAGGTCGGTGCATTGGACACGTACCAGTCGGCGAGCGAGGTGCCCGATCCGCCGGCGGCGGCCGTCGGGTACGCGGGCGTACTGCGCGAGCTGCTGCCGATCGCCCTGTGGCGGGAGGACGCGGACGGCCGCGTCGTGGAGTGGTCGCTGGCCGCCCAGGACCTGCTCGGCCACCGCCCCGAGGACATCCTCGGCCGGCCCGGCAACACCGTCCTCGTACCGGAGGCCAACCGCGAACTCGCCCACGAGCTGACCCGCCGGGTCCAGGCCGGGGAGACCGTCGTCGGCACCCTGCCCGTGCGCCACCGTGACGGCCACCGGGTGGCGATGGAGATGTGGATCGTGCCCGCCGCCGACCCGCAGGGCCGTACGGGTGCCCTGCTCATCGCCGTCGAGACCTCCGAGGTCCTGCACATGCGGGACTCCCTCGCCGCCCTCCAGAGCCTGTTCACCCAGTCTCCGATCGGCCTCGCCACCCTCGGCACCGACCTGCGCTTCCTGCGCGTCAACGACGCCCTCGCCCGGATGAACGGCGCCTCCGCCGCCGAGCACCTCGGCCGGCGCCTCACCGAGGTCGTGCCCGGCGTCAACGCCGTCGCCCTGGAGGCCACCATGCGCCGGGTGCTGGAGTCCGGCCGCGCCGTCGTCGACGTCCGCCGCACCGGCCGGACCCCCGCCGACCCCGACCACGACCGGACCTGGTCCTGCTCCTACGCCCCGCTGCTCGACGGCTCCGGCCGCCCCCTCGGCGTGATCGCCTCCCTGATCGACATCACCGAGGGCCAGCGGGCGCAGCTGGAGGCCGAACGGGCCCGCGCCCGCTTCGCCCGCCTCGCCGAGGCCGGCACCCGCATCGGCACGACCCTGGACCTGCGCCAGACCGCCCAGGAGATCGTCGACCTGCTGGTGCCGGAGCTCGCCGACTCGGCCGACGTACAGCTCCTCGAATCGGTACTGGAACCGGACGAGGCCGGAGTCTCCTCCCAGGGGCTCCTGCGCAGACTCGCGGCGGTCTTCCCCGACCCCTTCGCGCCGACCGCCCGGCTCAAGCCCGGCCAGACCTTCCGGATCCCGGCCGGCACGGCCTACGAACGGGTCATCGAGGAAGGCATCCCGATGAACCTCTACAGCGCCGACGTCCCCGCTCTGATCACCGACCCCCGGGCCGACGAGCTGCGCGCCTACCTCGCCTCCCTCGGCTGCGCCCGCATGGTCCCCCTCGTCGCCCGCGGCACGGTCCTCGGCGCCGTCGCCGTCACCCGGCTGCGCGGACGCGAGCCCTTCGACGAACAGGACTGCGTCCTCGTCGACGAACTCGTCGCCCGCGCCGCCCTCAACATCGACAACGCCCGCATGTACACCACCCAGCGGCGGGCCGCCCTCACCCTCCAGCGCAGCCTCACCAACAGCGCCCTCCCCGAGGTCCCCGGCCTGGAACTCACCGGCCGCTACCTGCCCGCCAGCGACCACGACGTGGGCGGCGACTGGTTCGACGTCATCCAGCTCCCCGGCGGCCGCACCGGCCTGGTCATCGGGGACGTGATGGGCCACGGGATCCACGCGGCCGCCGTCATGGGCCAGCTGCGCACCGCCGTGCGCACCCTCGCCCGCCACGACGTGCCGCCCGACCGGATGCTCCGCTCCCTGGACGCCGTCGTCGCGGACCTCGGCGAGGACGAGATGGCCACCTGCGTGTACGCCGTCCACGACCCGGCGGCCGGCGGCTGCGCCATGGCCCGCGCCGGCCACCCGCCGCCCGCCGTGGCCACCGCCGACGGCACGGTCTCCTTCCTCCAGGGCCCGCCCGGGACCCCGCTGGGCACCGGCGGCCGGGACTTCCCCGTCCAGGAGGTCCCGCTGCCCCCGGGGACCCTGCTCGCCCTCTACACCGACGGGCTGATCGAAGCCCGCGACCGGGACCTCGACGAGGGCCTGGAGCGCCTCGCGCGGGCGCTGCGGCAGGCCGCACAGCCCCTGGAGGCACTGTGCGAGGGCATCCTGGCCGGGCTGCTGCCCGCGGCGCCCCAGGACGACGTGGCGGTACTCCTGGCCCGCCCCCGGCCGCTCTGACACCACCGGCCCCGCCGCCGGGCACCAGGCGCACCACCGGCCCGCCGCCGGCACCTGGCGGTCACGGGGCACCGGGCAGCCGCCGGGAACCGGCCCGCCCGTGGCCCCGTGGCCCCGGGCCCGGCCCCGCCCCGTCACCAGGCCAGGTCCTCCAGCGCGTCCAGGTCCAGCGCCCCGGGCAGCGCCGGCCCGCCGCCGTCCGACGGCGACAGCTCCGCCCAGATGACCTTGCCGCGTTCCGTGTACCGGGTCCCCCACCGGTCGGCGTACTGCGCGACCAGGAACAGCCCGCGCCCGCCCTCGTCGGTGGTGGTCGCGTACCGCAGGTGCGGGGAGGTGCTGCTGCCGTCGGACACCTCGCAGATCAGGTTGCGGTCCCGCAGCAACCGGACCCGGATCGGCTCGTTCCCGTACCGGATGGCATTGGTGATCAGCTCGCTGAGCACCAGCTCGGCCGGGAAGGAGACCTCCTCCATCCCCCAGGCGGCCAGCTGCGCCGAGGCCTCCCGGCGCACCCGCGAGACGGCCACCGGGTCGCCGGGCACGTCCCATTCCGCGATCCGGTCGGCATCCAGCCGCCGGGTGTCGGCGATCAGCAGCGCGATGTCGTCGCTGGGCGCCGGGAACAGCAGCGCCGCCAGGACGTCCGCGCAGGCCTGCTCGGGGCTGCGGCCGGGCTGTGACAGGGTCTCCCGGAGCACCGCCAGCCCGGCGTCGAAGTCCCGGTCGCGGTCCTCCAGCAGCCCGTCCGTGAACAGCACGAGCCGGCTCCCCTCGGGCAGCACCAGCCCCGCCGTCTCGAAGGGCATGCCGCCCACCCCCAGGGGGAGCCCGGCCGGCAGCTCCGGGAACTGCACCCGCCCGTCGGCGTGCACCAGAGCGGGCCCCGGGTGGCCGGCACTGGCCATCGTGCACTGCCCGGAGACCGGGTCGTACACCGCGTAGAGGCAGGTGGCGCCCGTGATCCCGGCGGTCTCCTCCACTTCCTGGCCGTCGCCCGCGCCGCGGTCCCCGCCGTTTCCCGCGGCGGGCTTGCCGTTCTCCAGCTGGTCGATCCGGTCGATCAGCTCGTCCAGGTGCCCCAGCAGCTCGTCGGGCGGGATGTCGAGGGTGGAGAAGTTGTGCACGGCGGTCCGCAGCCGGCCCATCGTGGCCGCGGCGTGCACCCCGTGCCCCACGACGTCGCCCACCACCAGCGCCACCCGGGCCCCCGGCAGCGGGATCACGTCGAACCAGTCCCCGCCCACCCCCGCCTTCGCGGGCAGGTACCGGAAGGCCACGTCCACCGCGCTCAGGTCCGGCAGCACCCGGGGCAGCAGACTGCGCTGGAGGGTCACGGCGGTGGCGTGCTCGCGGGTGAAGCGGCGGGCGTTGTCGATGGACACGGCCGCCCGTGCCCCCAGCTCCTCGGCGAAGGACAGGTCCTCCTCGTCGAAGGCCTCGGGCGTGTCGGCGGACCGCCAGAAGTTGGCCATGCCGAGGACCACCCCCCGTGCCTGGAGCGGTACGGAGATCAGCGAGTGGAGTCCGTAGTCGAGGGCGACCCTGGTTCCGGCGGCGTCCTGGGCCCGCCAGCCCATGGCGGCGTGCAGGTCGGCGGCGAGCACCGCGTGCCCGGCCTCCAGGGCCGCCGCCATCGGAGCGGTCGGCACCGCGAAGCGGATGACGTCCCCGACCGGCTGGAGCGGCTGGTCGCTGCGGACCCCGGTCATGGCCGCCCGCCGCATCTCGGTGTGCACCCCCGAGGCGGCGGAAGGCTCGTCCCCGCGCAGCACCGGCTCCAGCAGCTCGACGGTGACGAAGTCGGCGAAGCGCGGGACGGCCACCTCCGACAGCTCCTCGGCGGTGCGCACCACGTCCAGGGTGGTCCCGATGCGCACCCCGGCGTCGTAGAGCAGCTGGAGCCGTTCCCGGGCCACTTCGGC
Organism: Streptomyces sp. M-16; assembly: GCF_052114405.1. Classification (NCBI taxonomy): domain Bacteria; kingdom Bacillati; phylum Actinomycetota; class Actinomycetes; order Kitasatosporales; family Streptomycetaceae; genus Streptomyces; species Streptomyces sp. M-16. Next base: position 23,791 of record NZ_JBFRER010000107.1, read on the forward strand.
GCGGCCGGAGAGCGCCGAGAGCTCGGTGGTGTCGCGCAGGGTCATGACGCTGCCCGAGGGCCGCCCGCCGGAGGGCTGGGTGGGCCGTACGTTGACGGCCAGCAGCCGGTCTCCCGCCAGGTGCACCTCGTCGGTGGCGACCCGGCCGGAGACCAGCAGCTCGGTGGTGCGCGGATCGAGGCCGAGGTCGGCCACGTGCCGCCGTTCGGCGTCGGGGGGCAGGTCCAGCAGCCGTCGGGCCTCGTCGTTGGCGAGCAGCAGCCGGTGGTCGGCGTCGACGATGAGCACGCCCTCGCGCACCGCGTGCAGCACCGCCTCGTGGTGCTCGTTCATCCTGGCCATGTCGGCCGCGCCCAGGCCCCGGGTCTGGCGCCGCAGCCTCCGGCTGACCAGTGCGGCGCCCGCGGTCCCCAGGAGCAGGGCCCCGGCGGCCGCGCCGAGCAGCAGCGGCAACTGCCCGCTCAGGGCCTGCCCGACGTTCTGCACCTCGATGCCGGTGGCGACCAGGCCGACGACCTTGCCCTGCGCGTCGCGTACGGGGACCACGGCGCGGACCGCGTCGCTCGGCTGACCCGTGAAGACCTCCGTGAACGAGTGCCCGGCCGCCGCTCGGGCGAGGTCGCCTTTGGCGCGTTTGCCGATCAGCTCGGGCCGGGAGTCGGTGTAGCGGATGCCGTCCTTGGTCATGACGGCGACGAAGTCGAGGCCGGAGCCCCGGCGGGCGCCCTCCGCCAGGGGTTCCAGCGAGGCCGTCGGGTCGGAGGAGGCCAGGGCGGCGGGCAGACCGGGGGCGTGGGCGAAGGCCTCGGCGGCGGCCAGGGCACGGTTGCGGGCGTCCTGCCGGCTGTCGTAGCGGGCCTGGAACACCAGGGCGAGCGTGGCCGCGGTGATCAGCACCAGCACGATGACGGCCTGGAGCACGAAGACCTCACCGGAGAGGCTGCGGCGGCCCAGGGAATGGCGCGCGGGCAGGCTTTCCGGCCGCGCTTCACCGTCCCGACCCGAACGTCCGGTCATGAGCCATTTCTAACACTGTCGCCGCCCGGGGGTGAGGCGGCGGGGACCGCGGAGGCGGCGGACGCCGCCGCACGGTAGGCGCGCGGGCTCACACCGACGTGGGYGCCGAAGTGCTGGCGGAAGGTGACCTCGCTGGCGAACCCGGCCCGGCGGGCCACCTCGGGGACCGGGTGGTCGGTGCGTTCCAGCAGTTTGCGGGCCTCGTCCAGACGGTGCCGCAGCAGCCATCTGTGGGGGGTGGTCCCGGTGGCGGCGGCGAAGTGCCGGGCGAAGGAACGGGGGGACATGCCGGCCCACCGCGCCAGCGTGGCCACGTCCAGAGGCTCGTGCAGCCGTCGCAGGGCCCGTTCCCGTACGGCGGCCAGCGCCTCGGCCGTCCGGTCGGCCGACGGGGTGGGCCGGTCCAGGTACTGGGCGTGGTCCCCGGTGCGGAAGGGGCCGGTCACCATGGAGCGGGCGATCGCGGCGGCCGCCTCGGACCCGTGGGCCTCGCGCACCAGGTGCAGGCACAGGTCGATACCGGAGGCCACCCCGGCGGAGGTCCACAGCCCGTCGTCCTCCACGTAGAGCGGGGCCTCCTCGACCAGCACCTCGGGGTAGCGGGCGGCGAGCTGCGGGGCGAGCCACCAGTGGGTCACCGCGCGGCGGCCGTCGAGCAGCCCGGCCTCGGCGAGGACGAAGGCCCCCGCGCACAGGGCGGCCACCGGCACGCCCCGGGCGTGCGCCGCCCGCAGCGCGGCCAGCACCGGCTCGGGCGTCGGGTCGGTGGGCTCGGCCAACGCCGGTACGACGATCAGATCGGCGGCGCCGAGCCAGTCGAGGCCCCGGTCGGGGGTGAGGGTGAGCCCGCCGGGCAGCGCGATCGGACCGCTCTCCAGCGCGCAGCGGCGCAGTTCGAAGGGCGGCACCCCGACCCGGGCGCGGTCCGGGCCCCAGACCTCGGTGATGACGGCGAGGTCGAAGCTGCGGATCCCGGGCTGGGCGACGATCGCGACGCGGTGCATGCGGCCACTCTGCCAGAACCGGAGGCTACGGAACTGCCAGCCTGGCAGGATCCCATCGTTCACGGTCCCCGGAGCCGCTGGGGCGGGCCCCGCCCGAGGCCCACGATGGAGCCATGAACGAGACCGCGATCGAGATCGCCCCCGACAGTGCCCTGATCGTCATCGATGTCCAGAAGGGCTTCGACGACGCCTCCTTCTGGGGCCCGCGCAACAACCCGGCCGCCGAGGAGAACATCGCCGCGCTGATGGACGCCTGGCGGGAGTCGGGCCGCCCCGTCGTCCTCGTCCAGCACGCCTCCACCCGCACCGGCTCCGTCCTCGCCCCGGACCAGCCCGGTTACGCCCTCAAGGACTTCGTCGAGGAGCGCCGCCACGACTCCCCGCTGATCACCAAGACCGTCAACTCGGCCTTCTACGGGACCCCCGACCTGGCGGCCTGGCTGACGGCCCGGGGCATCGGCCAGCTGGTCGTCGTGGGGATCCAGACCAACATGTGCGTCGAGACCACCGCCCGCATGGCCGGGAACCTCGGCTACGACGTGCTCGTCCCGCTGGACGCCACCCACACCTTCGACCTCGCGGGCCCGGCGGCCCTGTCCCTGACCGCCGACGAGCTGGCCACCGCCACCGCCGTCAACCTCCAGGGCGGCGGCTTCGCCCGGGTCGTGACCACGGCCGGACTGCTCTCCGCGGCCCGCGCCGCCCTCAGCGCGTAGCCCCGGATCCGGGTCGACGACCCGGCCTCCGCCCACCCGGCACCCACCGCCGGCCCCGCTACCGGCTCCCTGCCCCGGGGGGCATGCCGCGGGGCCGGGACCGGGC
>NZ_JBFRER010000108.1:0-26441 GCF_052114405.1 Streptomyces sp. M-16
CCAGTTGCTGGACTCCTCCGCGGCGGGCGCGGGCGGAGCGGCGGGGGCGGGCTGGCCGGGCGCGGACCGGCCCGCGGGACCGGGCGGCAGGGCGCGGGCGGCCGACGCCTGTCCGGCGGCGGGCGCCGACGGCGCACCGCGCGGCGGGGCCTGGGCCGGTGCCTGGGCCGGATCGGCCCCGGTCCGTTCCGCAGCGGAGCCGCCCGCGGCGGCCCCCTTCACCGGCTTGCGTACGACCACCGGCGGGATCGGCCGCGAACCCGGGATGTTGATCCGGATCCGGGTCGTCAGGGTGGTCTCGGTCTTCGGCCCGTCGGTGTCGGGCGTGGACGGGTTCGACGTCACAGGGTTCTCCTCCGGGGCGCTCGTCGCGCCGGGCCCGAATGGCACAGTCGTGGACGGGTGCTGGCCGGTTCCGTACGGCGGCGTACCCGAGGGGTAGGCGGCTCCACCGTGCCCCTGGGGCCCGGGGGACGAACTGTCAGTTTCACGACTCAAGGCAGGTTCTCCCGGTTGGCTCCGCCGCCCGTCTTTACCGTGCGCGGGCAGCTCGGCGGCCCGTCCACCATACTGGCCGCCGCCCGCACGCAACTGTCCACCGGGAATCCCAGGTTCCTCTTCGCTCCCCGCACGCCCCCTCCCGAGGGTCCGTCAAACCCCCTCAACCCGTCCCCGATCGGCGAGCGGCGGAGTTCAGCGGCCCGTCAGCCGCGCGGCCGGGAGGCCGAAACGGGCCCCTCCACCGGGCCGCGCATCGTGGCACAGATCACAGCGATCACACTTCCCCCCAAAAGGTATGCGTACATACCGATTCCGGAGGAACCCAACAGGAAGTCCCCTTCGGGGCGGGGGAGGGTGAGCAGGACGTACGACAGGAACCAGCCGGCCGCCGCCGCGCCCACTCCGGCCGCCGCGCCGATCGCGATCCGGGAGCCGAGGAACAGGCCGAGCAGGGCCAGCAGGGCCAGCAGCAGCCCGGCCGGGAACCACAGGTCCAGCACGAGCCAGCCGGCCGCGCCGGTGAGCGCGCCCGCGACGAGCAGGCCCAGCAGGGCGGCGATCCGCCCGGGGGTCCAGGGCGTGGTCATGCGCGCACCCCCGCGAAGAGGTCCCGCTCGCGCGTGCCGGCCGGGGCTCCCGGCTCGCCCGCGGCGAGTTCGTAGTACTCGCGGACGAACAGGGGCTGGGCCAGGTCGTTGGAGAGGGCGAAGAAGGGGCCGTCCACGGCGATCTGGGTGACGTGCGCGCGCATCGCGGCCGCCTTGGCCGCCGCCCACCCCCGCCCGCCGCCGGCGCCTTCGCCGTCACCGCCGCCGTCCTCGCCGATCTCGGCGGTGATCCGCTCGTCGTCGACGACCCCGGGGACGTCCTGCGGGCCCGCGACGCCGGGGAAGGAGGCCCCGGTGGCGCGCAGCCGGGCGAAGCCCTCGTCGACGACCGAGCGCGGGACCCGGTTCCAGTAGAGCTTCGCCACCGCGTGCGCGGGGCCGAGCTCCGGCCGGTGGGCGGGGTCGGCGGCCAGCTCCGCGCCGCGCGTGGCGACGCGGTGGGCCTGGATGTGGTCGGGATGGCCGTAGCCGCCGTCGGGGTCGTAGGTGACGAGGACCTGCGGCCGCAGTTCCCGGATCACCTCCACGAGGTACCCGGCCGCCTCGTCCAGGTCCGCGGACCAGAAGGCGCCGGGGCGGGTGTTCTGCGGGGCGCCCATCATCCCGGAGTCCCGGTAGCGGCCGGCGCCGCCGAGGAAGCGGTGGTCGGTGACTCCGAGTTCCTTCATGGCGGCGGCGAGCTCCCCGGCCCGGAAGGGGCCGAGGGTGTCGTCGCGGTCCGGCGCGAGGTGGGCGAGCCCGGCCGGGATGACCTCGCCCTCCTCGCCGAGCGTGCAGGTCACCAGGGCGACGTGGGCACCCTCGGCCGCGTACTTGGCCATGGTGACGCCGTTGTTGATCGACTCGTCGTCCGGGTGCGCGTGCACGAGGAGCAGACGACGGGCGGGAAGACCGTTCATGGGGTCAGCCTACGAGCAGGACCGCGCGGCCGCGCCCCTACAGCTTGAGGCCGCTGATCATGCTCGCCACGTTGGACGTGAGCTGGCTGAGCGTCGGAGCGATCGTCGAGCTCGCCAGGTAGAACCCGAGCAGCACGCACACGAAGGCGTGCCCCGCCTTCAGTCCCGACTTCCGGACCAGAAGGAAGACGACGATCGCCAGCAGCACCACGGCCGAGATCGAGAGTGCCACGGCGTTTCACCTCCACGTCGAGCGGACATCGGTACGCGTACTCGTGCTCGGCGAAGTCATACCCACCGTGCGCTACGGATCATAACTATCCGTACCAGCGCATCGATCGAATTCCGGCAGCACGAGGGGCGCATGGCGCGCACACCCGGGGGCACGCGGGGGCCGGGCGGGAGGACGTCGCGTCGCCCCGGGCGCCCCCCGGGGCCCGAACGGTCACATCCCGCCCGCCCGCGCGGTCCGGAACTCGGGGCAGACGGGGTCAAGTCACCCACGCACAGAGCGTGTTGCCATGGCCGGAACCCGACCGCGACGCCGTGCGCACGGTGGCGAAAAATAATCGCTCGAACGGCCGGGGGCCGGCGGATGGGCCGGCCGGACGCTACGCGTCGGCGTCCCGCGGGGGCGCCGGCGGAGGCGGCACCACCTGCTTCTCGGCCGCGAAGTGACAGGCCGACGGGTGGGCCGCCGGCCCGGACGGGAAGGCCTGCGGGACCGCCAGCAGCGGAACCTCCACGGCGCAGCGCGCCTCGGCCTTCCAGCAGCGGGTGCGGAAGGTGCAGCCCGAGGGCGGGTTGGCCGGGGAGGGGACGTCGCCGGAGAGGATGATGCGCTCGCGGCGCTCGCGGGCCCCGGGGTCGGGGACGGGCACGGCGGAGAGCAGGGCCTGGGTGTACGGATGGGTGGGGTGGTCGTAGATCTGGGCGTCGGTGCCGGTCTCGGCGATCCGGCCGAGGTACATGACGGCGACCCGGTCGGAGATGTGCCGGACGATCGAGAGGTCGTGGGCGATGAACACGTAGGAGAGGCCGAACTCGCCCTGGAGGCGCTCCAGCAGGTTGACGACCTGGGCCTGGACGGAGACGTCCAGCGCGGAGACGGGCTCGTCCGCGACGATGACCTCGGGCTTCAGGGCGAGGCCGCGGGCGATGCCGATGCGCTGGCGCTGGCCGCCGGAGAACTGGTGCGGGTACCGGTTGATGTACTCGGGGTTCAGGCCGACCACGTCGAGCAGGTCCTGGACCCTGCGCCGCCGGTCGCCCCTGGGGGCCACCTCGGGGTGGATCTCGTAGGGCTCGCCGATGATGTCGCCGACCGTCATGCGCGGGTTCAGCGAGGTGTACGGGTCCTGGAAGACCATCTGGATGTTGCGGCGGACGGCCTTCAGGGCGCGGCCGGACAGCTTGGTGATGTCCTGGCCCTTGTACGAGATCGCGCCCGCGGTCGGGCGTTCCAGGTTGACCAGCATCCTGGCCACGGTGGACTTCCCGCAGCCGGACTCGCCGACGATGCCGAGGGTCTCGCCGGCGGCCAGGCTGAAGGAGACCCCGTCGACGGCCTTGACCGCGCCGATCTGCTTCCGGAAGAGGATGCCCCGGGTGAGCGGGTAGTGCTTGACGAGGCCGCGGACCTCCAGGATGGGTTCAGCCACCGAGGCACTCCTTCCAGAAGAAGCAGGCGCTGGCCCGGTCCGGGGAGATCTCGGCCAGCGGCGGGACCTCGGCCCGGCAGGCGGCCCGGGCCATCGGGCAGCGCGGGTTGAAGGCGCAGCCGGCCGGGATGGCGAGCAGGTTGGGCGGCAGGCCCTTGATGGCGTAGAGCTCCTGGCCCTTCTGGTCCAGGCGCGGGATCGAGTCGAGCAGGCCGCGGGTGTAGGGGTGGGCGGGGGCCCCGTAGAGGTCGTGGACGGGGGCGGACTCGACGATGCGGCCCGCGTACATGACGGCGATCTTGTCGGCGACGTCGGCGACGACGCCGAGGTCGTGGGTGATCAGGATCAGGCCCATGTTCATCTCGCGCTGGAGCTCCGCGAGAAGGTCCATCACCTGGGCCTGGACCGTCACGTCGAGGGCCGTGGTCGGCTCGTCGGCGATGATCAGGGAGGGGTCCAGGGCCAGCGCCATGGCGATCATGATGCGCTGGCGCATGCCCCCGGAGAACTGGTGCGGATAGTCCCCCACCCGCTGCCTCGCCGCCGGGATCCTGACCCGGTCCATCAGCTCCACGGCCTTGGCCCTGGCGTCCTTGCGCGACATGCCGCGGTGGACCTCGTACATCTCGCCGAGCTGGGCGCCCACGCTGAGCACGGGGTTGAGGGAGGAGAGGGCGTCCTGGAAGATCATCGCCATTCCGGCGCCGCGCACCCTGCGCCGTTCCTCCTCCTTCATCCTGAGGAGGTCCTCGCCCTTGAAGAGGATCTCGCCGCCGGCGATGCGGCCCGGCGGCACGTCGAGGATGCCCATCACGGCCTGGGCGGTGACGGATTTGCCGGAGCCGGACTCGCCGAGCACGGCGAGCGTCTCGCCCTCGTCGACCGAGTAGTTCACCCCGTTGACCGCCTTCGCGACGCCGTCGCGGGTCTTGAACTCCACGTGCAGGTCGCGGACTTCGAGCAGCATCTGGCGACTCACTCCTCAGCGCAGCTTGGGGTCGAGGGCGTCGCGCACCGCGTCGCCGAGCATGATGAAGGCGAGCACGGTCAGGCTCAGGGCGCCCGCCGGCCAGAGCAGCATGTGCGGGGCGTTGCGGATCTGGGAGGCGGCGTTGGAGATGTCGATGCCCCAGGAGACGGTGGGCGGCCGCAGTCCGACGCCGAGGAACGACAGGGTGGCTTCGAGGGCGATGTAGGTGCCCAGCGCGATGGTGGCGACGACGATGACGGGGGCGACGGCGTTGGGGGCCACGTGCCGCAGCAGCATCCGGCCGTTGCCGGCGCCGAGGGCGCGGGCGGCCTGGACGTAGTCGTTCTGTTTGGCGGTGATGACCGAGCCGCGGGCGATGCGGGCGATCTGCGGCCAGCCCAGCAGCACGATGAAGCCGACGACGGGCCAGACGGTGGTGCTGGTGACCACGGAGAGGAACACCAGGCCGCCGAGGACGACGGGGATCCCGAAGAAGATGTCGGCGACGCGGGAGAGCACGGCGTCGCCCCAGCTGCCGAAGAAGCCGGCGAGCCCGCCGAGCGCGGAGCCCAGCAGGGCGGCGCCGAGGGTGGCGCAGACTCCGACGGTGATGGAGGCGCGGGCGCCGTAGACGGTGCGCGTGTAGACGTCGCAGCCCTGGGTGTCGTACCCGAAGGGGTGTCCGGGCTCGGGGCCCTGCTGGGACTTGGACAGCTGGCAGTACAGGGGGTCGCCGCTCGCGATGAGCTGGGGCCAGATCGCGATGACCACCAGGAAGAGGATCATCAGGGAGGAGATGATGAAGATGGGGTTGCGGCGCAGCTGGTGCCAGGCGTCGGACCAGAGCGAGCGGGCCTTCTCGCGCGGGCCGGTGTCGGGGCCGGGCGGGCGTTCCAGGCTCTCGCCCTCCTCCACGGCGAGATCCATGGGCCCTCCCTGACCGGTGGGCGAGACCGCCTCGCGCGGACGTGGGCCCACGGGGTCGTACATGGCGGGGCCTTCCGGACGCTCGGGGTCAGGCATACCGGATCCTCGGGTCCAGGACCGCGTAGAGCAGGTCGACGAGCAGGTTCGCCAGCAGGAAGACGATCACGAGGATGGTGACGAAGCCGACCACGGTGGGCGAGTTGTTGCGCAGGATGCCCTGGTAGAGCTGGTAGCCGACGCCGTGGATGTTGAAGATCCGCTCGGTGACGATGGCGCCGCCCATCAGGGCGCCGATGTCGGTGCCGATGAAGGTGACGACGGGGATCAGGGAGTTGCGCAGCAGGTGACGGGTGACGACGCGGTGGCGCGGAAGGCCCTTCGCGGTGGCGGTGCGCACGTAGTCGGCCTTGGCGTTCTCGGCGATGGAGGTGCGCGAGAGCCGGGTGACGTAGGCGAGCGAGACGAGGGCGAGGACGATGCCCGGCAGGATCAGCTCGTTGAAGGGTGCGTCAGGGGAGACGGTGGGCCGCACCCAGCCCCATTTGACGCCGAAGAGGTACTGGAGCAGGTAGCCGGTGACGAAGGTGGGCACCGAGATGACGACGAGGGTGAGCACCAGCACCGAGGTGTCGACGGACTTGCCCCGGCGCAGGCCGCTGACGACGCCGAGCGTGATGCCGACGACGATCTCGATGACGATCGCGACGATGGTCAGGCGCAGGGTGACGGGGAAGGCCGAGGCCATCAGGTCGGTGACGCTCTGTCCGTTGAAGGCGGTGCCGAAATCCCCCTGGAAGATCTGGCCCATGTAGTGCAGGTACTGCTTCCACAGGGGCTGGTCGAGGTAGAGGTCCTTGCGGATCCGCGCGGCGGTGGCGGGGTCGGGGGCCTTGTCGCCGAAGAGGGCCGCCACCGGGTCGCCGAGCGCGTACACCATGAAGAAGATCAGGAACGTGCTGCCGATGAACACCGGGATCATCTGGAGCAGTCGCCGGATCACGTAACGTCCCATGGACTGCTCCAGGATCGATCCGAGGGGTGGGTCAGCTGACCGTGATCTGGTTGTAGACCGGGACGCTGAACTGGTTCAGGGCGACGTCGTTGATCCGCTCGGAGTGCCCGGCGCTGCCGTTCTGGTACCAGAGGGGGATGGACGGCATCTGCTCCGCGAGGATCTTCTCCGCGTCCTGGAACTTGGCGATCGCCTTGGGGGCGTCGCTCTCCTGGTTGGCCTCGTCGACGAGCTTGTCGAAGTCCGGGTTGCTGAACTTGCCGTAGTTGGAGGAGGCCCCGGTGTAGTAGAGCGGCTGGAGGAAGTTCTGGATCAGCGGGTAGTCGGCCTGCCAGCCGGAGCGGAAGGGGCCGGTCAGCTTGTAGGCGCTCTGCTGGTTCCTGAAGTCGGCGAAGGTGCCGACCGGGTTGACCGTGCAGACCGGGCCCTCGCCGACGGCGTTGTTGATGCTGTTGCAGACGGCGTCCATCCACTCGCGGTGCGAGCCGGTGTCGACGTTGGAGGTCAGCGTGACCTTCCCGCCGGGCAGGCCGCCGCCCTCCTGGATGAGCTTCTTGGCCGCGGCGGGATCGTACTTGCAGGCGTCGCCGCAGAGGGTGGCGTTGAAGCCGCCCTTGGCCCCGAGGGCCGGGGAGGTCCAGTCCTTGGCCGGCGTACGGGTCTCGCGGAAGATCTGCTGGGTGATCTCGTCGCGGTTGATCGCCATCGAGATGCCCCGGCGGACCTTCTCCATGCCCTCCTTGCCCCACTGGGGGTCGTAGAGCGGGAAGGTGAGGGTCTGGATGATGAGGGCCGGCTGGTTGATGTACCGGTCGCCGAGGTCGTTCTTGACGTTCTTGAGCTGCTGCGCCGGGATGTCGTCGACCAGGTCGAGGTTGCCGGAGATCAGGTCGGTGTAGGCGGTGTTGTTGTCGGTGTAGACCTTGAGGTCCACACCGCCGTTCAGTGCCTTGTCCGCACCGGTGTAGCCGTCCCACTTGCGCAGCTTCATCCCGGTGCCCTTGGTGTACGAGTCCACCGTGTACGGGCCGTTGCCGACCGGCTTGTTCAGCCAGCCGGCGTGGTCGGTGAAGAAGGCCTTGGGCAGCGGGGAAAAGGCCTGGTAGCCGAGGGTCTGGGGCCAGGTGGAGAACTTGTGCTTCAGGGCGACGGTGAAGGTCTTGGGGTCCTTGACCACCAGCCCGGACATGGTCTTCGCCTTGGGCTCGCCGGTCGTGGGGTGCACGTCCGCGTAGCCGACGATGTCGGAGAAGAACGGCGAGTTGTTCTGCTTGTTGCGCACGTCCGCGCCGTAGTTCCAGGCGTCCACGAAGGACTGGGCGGTGACCGGCTCGTCGTTGCTGAACTTCCAGCCGTCCTTCAGTGTGACCGTGAAGTTCTGACTGTCCGTGGTGTCGATCTTCTCGGCGAGCATGTTCACGGCCTCGCCGGTCTTCGGGTCGTACCGCTTGAGCCCGCGGAAGAGCATGTCGAGGACCTTGCCGCCCTGCACCTCGTTGGTGTTGGCGGGCTCCAGCGGGTTCTGCGGGTCACCCCAGGAGGAACTGACGATCCCTTCGGCACCGCCCCCGCCGCCGCTGTCGCTACCCTTGCCGCAGGCCGTCGCCGCGAGGGCGACGGCCACCGCACATGCGGCCCACTTGGCGTGGGTGGCTCCGCGCATGGAGTGCCTCCTAGGGGTACCAAGACTCGCTTCGGGGCCAATGTCACCCCATGTGGGTCCCTGCACACCCCTGGTTGGACCGATTGCACCCTCGCGTCCCCCGGCTGTCACCCCTGCGAGTGCAAAGCCAGCTCCCAGGTGTCCACGGCGTAGTGCGGTCGCATGCCGTGCGCCTCGTACAGCCCGAGTGCGCCGGTCTCGTTGGCGGTGTCCACGCCGAGGCCCACCGTGCCGCGGCCGCGGGCGGCGTACGCGGCGAAGCCGTGGCGGAGCAGGAAGCCGCCGACGCCCCGGCCGCGCAGCCCCTCGCGTACGCCGATGTGGCTGATCCAGCCCATGCTGGTGCGGTCGTCCCGGGTGAGCAGCACGGCCGCGTCGCCCGCCCCGGGCAGGCTCGCGATCCACACCAGGGACCAGTCGAGGGCGCGGGCGTCGAGGTGGTCCAGCCAGGGTTCGTACGCGCGCGGGGCGTGCCCGAAGTGGGCGGCGAAGGTCTCCTCCACCAGGGCGTGGGCGCGGCGGCGGTCGGACCCGTCGGTCCCGCAGTCGCGCAGGGTCAGCCCCGGGGGCGGCAGGGGCGGGGCGGCGTCGGCCGGGGTGAGCCGACGGGTCATCACCTGGTGGCGGCGCACGGTGCGGTAGCCGCGCCCGGTGAGGAGGGCCGCGTCCAGGGTGGGGGCGGCGTTGAGCTGCAGGCGCAGGCGCGGGCGGTCGGCCCCGGCGGCCATCGCGCGGGCGCGGGCCTCCATCAGCTCCAGCAGCCGGCGGGCGGCCCGGGGCTCGCCGGGCAGCACGTAGTGGTCGCCGTCGATCCGGCCCGGTCCGGAGTCGTTCCAGACGAGGGCGTAGGCGACGGGCCGGCCGGCGCGCAGGGCCAGCCAGGAGTCGGTGGCCAGGTCCACCCCGGGGTGGTTGAGGTCGGCCAGGGCGGTGCCCAGGTCGGTCTCGGGTCTGCCGATCTCGATCACGTCGACGGCGTTGAGCAGGGCGCAGATGTCGGAGGCGTCCCCGGGGCCCGCGGGCCGGACGGTCAGCGTGTCGCGCATCCGCCCACTGTCGGCGTCACCCGCGGCCGGCCGCAACCGGCTTCCGCCCCGGGACGAGCGTACGGAGGGGGTCAGACGGCCAGGACGGCCTTCTCCTCCGCGAAGTGGCACGCCGACTCGTGGGCGGCCGGGGTGTTCACGCCCTGGAAGCGCGTCGGGATCGCCAGCAGCGGCTCCTCCGTGGCGCACTTCTCCTCGGCCTTCCAGCAGCGGGTGCGGAAGCGGCAGCCCGACGGCGGGTTGGCCGGCGAGGGGACGTCACCGGTGAGGATGATGCGCTCGCGGGCCTCGCGGACCTCGGGGTCCGGCACCGGCACCGCGGACAGCAGGGCCTGCGTGTACGGGTGGGTGGGGTGCTCGTAGATCTCGGCGTCGGAGCCGATCTCGGCCATCTTGCCCAGGTACATGACGCCCACGCGGTCCGAGATGTGCCGGACGATCGAGAGGTCGTGCGCGATGAAGACGTAGGAGAGGTTGAACTCGTCCTGCAGCTTCCCCATCAGGTTGATGACCTGCGCCTGCACCGACACGTCGAGCGCGGAGACCGGCTCGTCGCAGATGATGATCTCCGGGTTGAGCGCGAGGCCGCGGGCGATGCCGATGCGCTGGCGCTGGCCGCCGGAGAACTGGTGCGGGTAGCGGTTGATGTACTCGGGGTTCAGGCCCACGACGTCCAGGAGTTCCTGGACCTTGCGGCGCCGGTCGCCCTTGGGAGCCACCTCGGGGTGGATGTCGAAGGGCTCGCCGATGATGTCGCCGACCGTCATGCGCGGGTTCAGCGAGGTGTACGGGTCCTGGAAGACCATCTGGATGTTGCGGCGGACGGTCTTCAGGGCGCGGCCGGACAGCTTGGTGATGTCCTGGCCCTTGTAGAAGACCTCGCCGGCGGTGGCCCGCTCCAGGTTCATCAGCAGCTTGGCGACGGTGGACTTGCCACAGCCGGACTCGCCGACGATGCCGAGGGTCTCGCCCTGGTACAGGTCGAAGGAGATCCCGTCGACGGCCTTGACCGCGCCGACCTGCTTCTTGAACAGGATGCCCTGGGTCAGCGGGAAGTGCTTGACCAGGTTGCGGACCTGGAGGATCGGCTCGCGCTCGGGGGCGTTCTTGGTGAGCTCAGCCATGGATCTGCTCCTTCCAGAAGTGGCACGCGCTGCCGCGGCCGGGCAGCTCGCTGCCGTCGCGCTCGGTCACCTGGTGCAGGACGGGCACGTCGGTGCGGCAGATGTCCTGCGCCTTGGGGCAGCGCGGGTTGAAGGCGCAGCCCGAGGGGATGTTGAGCAGGTTGGGCGGGAGGCCCTTGATCGCGTAGAGCTCCTGGCCCTTCTGGTCCAGGCGCGGGATCGAGTCCAGCAGACCCCGGGTGTACGGGTGCGCCGGACGCTTGTAGATCTCGTGGACCGGGGCGTTCTCGACGATCCGGCCGCCGTACATGACGGCGATCTTGTCCGCGACGTCGGCGACGACGCCGAGGTCGTGGGTGATCAGGATCAGGCCCATGTTCATCTCGCGCTGGAGCTCCGCGAGCAGGTCCATGACCTGGGCCTGGACCGTCACGTCGAGGGCCGTGGTCGGCTCGTCGGCGATGATCAGGTCGGGCTCCAGGGCCATCGCCATGGCGATCATGATGCGCTGGCGCATACCGCCGGAGAACTGGTGCGGGTAGTCGCCCACGCGCGCCTTGGCGGCGGGGATCTTCACCCGGTCCATGAGCTCGACGGCCTTGGCCGTGGCGTCCTTCTTCGACATCCCGCGGTGCACGCGGAACATCTCGCCGAGCTGGGCGCCGACCGTGTGCACGGGGTTCAGCGAGGACAGCGCGTCCTGGAAGATCATGGCGATCTTCTGGCCGCGGATCTTGCGGAAGTCCTCGGCCGGGAGCTTGAGCAGGTCCTGGCCCTGGAACAGGATCTCGCCGTGCGGGATCTTGCCCGGGGGCATGTCGAGGATGCCCATGATGGCCTGCGCCGTCACGGACTTGCCCGAGCCGGACTCGCCGAGGACCGCGAGGGTCTCGCCGGCGTTCACGGAGTACGAGACACCGTTGACGGCCTTGGCGACGCCGTCGCGGGTGTGGAACTCGACGTGCAGGTCGCGCACTTCGAGCAGGGGGGTCCCCTCCGGCGCCGAACGGGGCGCGGGGACGTTCGAGGTCTTGTCGATAGTGGTCAACGTACGCCCTTCCTCAGCGCAGCTTCGGGTCGAGGGCGTCGCGCACCGCGTCGCCGACCATGATGAACGCGAGCACGGTGATGCTCAGCGCGGCGGCCGGGAAGAGGAGCACGTGCGGTGCCTGGAGCCAGCGGACGGAAGCGTCGCTGACCATCAGGCCCCAGGAGATGCCGGGGGGCTGGACACCGATGCCGAGGTAGGACAGCGCCGCCTCCGCACCGATGTACACACCCAGGCTGATCGCACCGACCACGATGACGGGCGCGACGGCGTTCGGCAGGATGTGGCGCATGGTGATGCGCCACGTGCCGGCGCCGAGGGCGCGGGCCGCGACCACGTAGTCGTTGTTCTTGTTCTGCAGCACCGAGGACCGCATGATGCGGAAGATCTGCGGCCAGCCCAGGGTGGCGAGCACGATGGACACGGTCCAGGCGTTGCCCTTGCCGAGGCCCGACATGATCAGCATGCCGCCGAGGAGCAGCGGGATGGCGAAGAAGATCTCGGTGAAGCGGGACAGCAGGCTGTCGACGAGACCGCCGACCCAGCCGGCCAGCAGGCCGAGCGCGCCGCCGACGACGATCACCAGGGTGGTGGTGACGACACCGACGATGATCGAGTTGCGGGCCGCCCACACGGTGCGCGTGTAGACGTCGCAGCCCTGGACGTCGAAGCCGAACCAGTGGTCGGCGCTCGGCTTCTTCAGGGAGTCCTGGAGCTTGCAGGCCCCGGCGGTGAACGGGCTGTCCGGCGTGAACCACTGCGGGACCGCGGAGAGCACGATCAGCAGCAGGACCAGCGCGGCGCCGATCAGGAAGATGGGGTTGCGGCGGAGGTCGGAGACGGCGTCGGACCAGAGGCTGGCCTCGCGCTCCTTCTTCGCCTTCTTGCCGGGGGTGTTGCCGACCGTGCCGCTCGTGGAGGGCGCGCCGGCGGTCTTGGTGTCGGTCAACTCGTCCCCCACCGTAGTTGTCTCACGCATAGCGGATCCTCGGGTCGAGCACGGCGTACAGCATGTCCACGATCAGGTTGGCGACCAGGTACACGATGATCAGGAGCGAGACGACGCCCACGATCACGGTGCCTTCCTTGCGGTAGACCGACTCGGCCAGCAGGCCGCCGATCCCGTGGATGTTGAAGATCTTCTCCGTGATGACCGCGCCACCCATGAGCGAGCCGAGGTCGGCGCCGAGGAAGGTGACGATCGGGATGAGCGCGTTGCGCAGCGCGTGACGACCGACGACACGGCGGCGGGGCAGGCCCTTCGCGGTGGCGGTGCGGACGTAGTCGGCGCGCATCGTCTCCATCAGGCTGGTACGGGTGAGTCGGGCCACGTACGCGAGCGAGGTCGAGGCGAGCACCAGGGCCGGGAGCAGGTAGGCGCGGATGCCGTCGTTCTCGTTGAAGGAGACGGGGAAGAAGTCGATGCCCCAGCTGTTCTTCAGCTGGACGCCGAGCGTCAGCTGAAGGATGAAGCCGCTCACGAAGACCGGGATCGAGATGACCAGGAGCGTGGACAGGAGCACGAGCTGGTCGAGGAACTTGCCGCGGCGCAGGGCGGCCATGATGCCGGCCAGGACGCCGACGACGGCCTCGATCAGGAAGGCCACGATCGCCAGGTTCATCGTGTAGGGGAAGGCTTCGGTGATCTTGTCCCAGACGGATCGTCCGGTCAGGGTCTCGCCGAAGTTGCCCTGGAACAGGTTGGAAATGTAGTTCCAGTACTGCGACAGGAACGAGTCGTTGAGGTGGTACTTCTCGCGAAGCATCGCCGCGACGAGCGGGTCTGCCTTCTTCTCTCCGGCCAGTGCCTGAATCGGGTCACCGGGGAGCTTGAAGGACAGCCAGTAGATCAGGAACGTGGCACCGATCAGAACAGGGATCGCCTGTATGAGTCGGCGGATGAGGTAGCGGCCCATCAGACCTCCAGCAAAGAACAGGGGGAAAGGGCAGGCAGACGGAAACCTGATTCCGCCTGCCCGCCCCCGGGTTCCCCTACGTGAAGAGGGGTGTTAGTTGAGCTCGACGTTCGCCAGGTCCATGCGGCCCTGGGCATCGACCTCGACGTTCTTCACGGACTTGGAGTAGGCCGAAGAAGACATGTAGGTGAAGATCGGGATGTACGGAAGGTCCTTGATGACGATGTCATCGGCCTTCTGGTACAGCTTCAGACCCTCGGCGGGGTCGGTGGCCTTGTCGGCCTCCGCCATGGTCTTCTCGAACTCGTCGTTCTTGTAGTGGCCGTAGTTGGAGCCGTTCTCGATGGCGACCTTCGAGAACACCGGACGGAGGTAGTTCTCCGCCGCCGGGTAGTCCATGGACCACGCCATACGGAACGCGCCCTTGTACTTCGAGGCGCCCAGGTCGTCCAGCAGCTCGCCGAACTTGGCGAACGGCTTGGCGGTGACCTCGATGCCGAGGTTCGCCTTCAGCTGGTTGGCGACGGCCTCGATCCACTCCTTGTGGCCGCCGTCGGCGTTGTAGCCGAGCTCCATCTTGTTGCCGGGGATACCGCCGGCCTTCTCGAAGATCTCCTTGGCCTTGGTCGGGTTGTAGGTGCCGACCTCGCCCAGCGCGCCCTTGCGGTAGCCCGGGATGATGGGGCTGATGAAGTCGTCGGCCGGCTTGCGGGTGCCGTTGAAGATGGTCTTCGTGATGGCGTCCCGGTCGATGGCCATGGAGAGGGCCTGACGGATCTCCACCTTGCCGAACGCCTCGGGGTTCTGCTCCAGCGGGAGACCGATGTAGCCGACGGCCGACTCGGGCTTGTAGATGTAGCGGTCGCCGAACTCCTGGGAGACGGTGGCCATCGCCGAGATCGGGAGCTTGTCGACGATCTGGATGTTGTCCGAGCGCAGGTCGTTGTACGCCGTGTCCAGGTTGTCGTAGATCTTGAAGGTGACGCCCGCGAGCTTGGCGCGACCCTCGGCCGGGTACTTGTCGTACCGCTTGACCTTGATCTGCTTGTTGTGGTCCCAGGTGCCGTCCATCTGGAAGGGACCGTTGCCGATCGGGTTCTCGCCGAACTTCTTGGCGCCGTCGGTCTCGAAGGCCTTCGGCAGCGGGTAGAAGGCGTTGTAGCCCAGCATCGTCTTGAACTGGGAGAACGGCTCCTTCAGCGTGACGGTGAAGGTGCGCTCGTCAACGACCTTGAGGCCCTTGAGCTCCTTGGAGGTGGGCTTCTTGTCCTTGCCCGGCGCGAGCTCCTCGGAGCCCTCGATCTTGGCGAAGAACGGCATGCCCTCGGCGGCGTTGTCCTGGTTGGCGCCCCAGTTCCAGGCGCGGACGAAGGACTGGGCGTCGACCTTCTCACCGTTGTGGAAGGTGAGGCCGTCCTTGACCTTGATGGTCCAGGTCTTCGAGTCGGTCGTGTTGATGGACTCGGCGGCGGCCAGCTTCGGCTCGTTGGTCTTGTTGTCGTAGTCGACCAGACCGGTGAAGAGCGCGTGGAGAACCTCGGCTCCCTCGGACTCGGCGGTGTTCTGACCGACCAGGCCGTGCTGCGGCTCGCCGAGCACCACCGTGATGTTGCCGCCCTTGCCGCCGGCCTCGTCCTTGCTGGTGCTGCAAGCCGTGGCAGCCATCGCCACGATGACGGCACCCGCGACCCACTTGGCGCTCGTTGCTCCGCGCATGGGTATTTGCCTCCTCAGGAGTCACTGTCGATTCGTGAAGGACCCGGGTTCCGCTGACACCCCTGACAGCGAAATCCGGTCCCATCGTGTGTGCTCGTGAGTCGACGCTCCCCACAGCGTGTGACCCATTGACCCGAGCTCAATGGAGCCATCCTCAGGGACGCCCAGACCGTAAACCACACTTAAGTGGTCTCGTTTTCACAACATCACCGCATGGCGAAAACCCGAAATCCGGACAAACGGATAGGAGACAGACACGTGCGAAACGGACGGTTAGCTCACCTTCCGGAGTGTCACGCTCGGAATGCGGACACCAGAACGAAACAATCCGCTTGACAAAAGCGAACAGCCCCTCCCCGCACCGGTCCGGTGCGGGGAGGGGCTGTTTCAAGCCGTACGCGTCTCAGTCAGTGTCCGGCTGGAGTACGGCCGGGGGCCGACTCGTGTACTACTTGCCGGACTTGGCGCGCGAAGCGGTGCGCGAGCGCTCCTTCTGGTCCAGGACGACCTTGCGGATGCGGACGGCCTCCGGGGTCACCTCGACGCACTCGTCGTCGCGGCAGAACTCCAGGGACTGCTCCAGGGAGAGCTTGCGCGGCGGCACCACGTTCTCGGTGTTGTCCGCCGAAGCCGCACGCATGTTGGTGAGCTTCTTCTCCTTGGTGATGTTCACGTCCATGTCGTCGGCGCGCGAGTTCTCGCCGACGATCATGCCCTCGTACACCTCGGTGCCGGGCTCGGTGAACAGGACGCCGCGCTCCTGCAGGTTGATCATCGCGAACGGCGTGACCGAACCGGCGCGGTCGGCGACCAGCGAACCGTTGTTACGGGTCACCAGCTGGCCGAACCACGGCTCGTGGCCCTCGTGGATCGAGTGGGCGATACCCGTACCACGGGTGTTCGTCAGGAACTCCGTGCGGAAGCCGATGAGGCCGCGCGACGGGACGACGAACTCCATGCGGACCCAGCCGGAGCCGTGGTTCGACATGTTGTCCATGCGGCCCTTGCGGACGCCCATGAGCTGCGTGACCGCGCCCATGTGCTCCTCGGGGACGTCGACCGTCATGCGCTCGACCGGCTCGTGCACCTTGCCGTCGATCATCTGCGTGACGACCTGCGGCTTGCCGATGGTCAGCTCGAAGCCCTCGCGGCGCATCTGCTCGACCAGGATGGCGAGCGCGAGCTCACCACGGCCCTGGACCTCCCAGGCGTCCGGACGCTCGGTGTCCAGCACGCGCAGCGAGACGTTACCGATGAGCTCGCGGTCCAGGCGGTCCTTGACCTGGCGGGCGGTGACCTTGCGGTCCTTGACCGCGGACTTGGCGTCCGCGCCCTTGCCGCTGCCGCCGCGGCCGACCATCGGGGAGGTGTTCGTCCCGATGGTCATGGAGATCGCCGGCTCGTCGACCGAGATCAGCGGAAGCGCGATCGGGTTCTCCGGGTCGGCCAGGGTCTCGCCGATCATGATGTCGGGGATACCGGCGACCGCGCAGATGTCACCCGGGCCCGCCACCTCGGCCGGCTTGCGGGTGAGCGCCTCGGTCATCATCAGCTCGGTGATGCGGACGTTCGACTGGGTGCCGTCACGCTTGATCCACGTGACGGTCTGGCCCTTGCGCAGCTCGCCCTGCTCGACGCGGAGCAGCGCGATGCGGCCGAGGAAGTTGTCGGCGTCCAGGTTGGTGACGTGGGCCTGGAGGGGGGCCTCCTCGTCGTACACCGGGGCGGGGACGTGCTCCAGGATGGTGGAGAAGAACGGCTCCAGGCTGTCGCTGTCCGCGGGGACGGTGCCGTCCTCGGGCTTGGTCAGCGAGGCGACGCCGTCACGGCCGCAGGCGTAGACGATCGGGAACTCGATCTGGTCCTCGGTGGCGTCCAGGTCCAGGAAGAGGTCGTACGTGTCGTTGACGACCTCGTCGATCCGGGAGTCCGGACGGTCCGTCTTGTTGATGCAGAGGATGACCGGCATGTTCGCCTGCAGGGCCTTGCGCAGGACGAAGCGGGTCTGGGGCAGCGGACCCTCGGAGGCGTCCACCAGCAGAACGACGGCGTCCACCATCGACAGACCGCGCTCGACCTCACCACCGAAGTCGGCGTGGCCGGGGGTGTCGATGATGTTGATCGTGATCGGGGCCCCGCCGTCCTTGGGGTGATACTTCACCGCCGTGTTCTTGGCGAGGATCGTGATGCCCTTCTCACGCTCCAGGTCGTTCGAGTCCATCATGCGGTCGTCGAGGTGCTGGTGGGCGGCGAAGGCACCGGCCTGCTTGAGCATGGCATCGACGATGGTCGTCTTGCCATGGTCGACGTGGGCGACGATGGCGACGTTACGGATGTCGTGGCGCGTGGGCACTTCGGCGCTTCTCCCGGGATCGTGGATGGCGTCACGTACGGCCTGGCACGCGCGCCTCGGCCGGGCGGAAAACCTGCCACGGCCTTACCCCATCCTACGTCGGTTGGCGGGAACCGCCTGCCGGGGGGTCTGTCAAGGGGCCGGACGACTGAGCGCGGCCGGGTTCGGGGTGGGGTGTCCCGGCCGTGGGAGGAGCCTGTGTTCCTGCGGGTCAATGGGTATCAACGACCTTGCCCGCCGGGGATCCGGCGGGCAAGGGAATTGAGTCACATCTGAGCTAGTGACCCGTGGGTCAACCTGCCAGGCCCCGCTTTTTCACCACTTGTTCGGCGCGGCTACTTCTTCTTCGCGTCCTTCTCGGTGGGCGGCTTCATCCAGCCGATGTCCTGGTACCGCGGGGCCCCGAGCCCGAACGCCCCCGCGTTGGCCAGGCCGGGCTTCACGGCGACCAGCTCGGGGCGCTGGTAGATCGGGATGGAACCGGCCGCGGCCCAGATCCGGGCGTCCGCCTTGCGCATCAGCTCCCGGGCCTGCTCCTCGTCCAACTCGCCGGCCGCCTGGTCGAACAGCTGGTCGATGTGGTCGGTGCCCACCCGGGTGTAGTTCTGCTCGACGACGAGCGAGCCGTCCGCGGCCGGCTCCGGCTTGGCGAAGATGGGGCGGGCGTCGGTGGCGGGGTAGGCCGTCGCGGGCCAGGAGTAGAGCGCCAGGTCGTACTGGCCCGAAGCCACGTGGTCCTTGAAGAAGCTCTCGTCCGCGACCTTCTTGATCTCGGTGGCGACCCCGATCGTCTGGAGCATCCGGGAGATCCGCTCGCCGACCGTCCGCAGGGCCTCGGAGCCGGGCCCCGCCGGGAGGACGAAGCGCAGGGTGAGGGGCTTGCCGTCCTTGGCGAGGATGGAGCCGGAGGTGCGGGCGGCCTGCTTGACCGGGGCGGGGGCCGGGGTGGCCGGCGCGGGTTCCTTGTCGTCGGCGCCGTTCTCCGCCCGCCCGTCCGCGCCGGCCGCCGCGCGCTTGGCGTCGCCGAGGGTCCGGGCCTGGGTCAGCAGCGCCTCCTCCTGCTGCGCGGCGAGGGAGCCGGGTGCCAGCACCGGGGAGGGCTGCTCCTTGGGGGCGCCGGGCGCGAACCGGTCCGCGTCGACGATCTCCCCGTCGAAGCCCTGTGCGGGACCTTCGGGGAGACCGGCGGCCGCGTGCGCGCCGTGGCCGTCGTGGGCGCCGGGGCGACGGGGAGCGCCGCCCCGGCCGTCGTCCTGGCCGACGATGTAGAGGCCGTCGTTGCCGGTGCCCGGGCCCGAGGGGGTCTTGGAGTCGTCCTTCTTCCCGCCGTCGTCGCTCTCGGAGCCCGCCTTGGCCCCCGCCGGGTCGGTGAGCTTGCCGTTCTTGCGCCAGCCCGCGTCCGAGAGCAGGGCCTGGGCCGCCTGGGGGTCCAGGCCGCCGAGGGCGTCGCTGTTGTCGGCGTACGCCTGCTGCCCGGCCAGGGCCAGGTGGCTGCCGACCGGCTTCGCGGGCAGGCCGAGCGGCTTCAGGACCAGCTCGGTGAGTTCCTTGCGGTCCAGGGCGCGGGCCACCGCCCGACGGACCCGCTCGTCGGACAGCGGGCCGGAGGCGCCGTTCATGGCCAGCTGCGTGTAGGCGGGCTCCAGCGACTTGCGGACGGCGAAGGAACGCAGCGCCTGCTGCTCGTCGGCGTACTTCTTCACGGCCTGCGCGCTCTTCTCGCGGCTCTCCTGCTCCTCCCTCGCCTTGGTCTCGTCGGAACCGTGGGCGAGGGCCCAGGAGAGGGTGGCCTGCGCCGGGGTGAGGGCGGCGGCGGGGCCGTGCGCCCCGTTCACCTGGCCGGCGTCGCGGTGGGCGAGGGCGATCCGGTCGGCGCCCGCGCGGTCGATCTCGGCCAGGTCGATCTTCCCCGCGGCCAGCGCGGCCGGACGGGCCGCCCGGGGCACGGCCGTCAGGACGAGGGTGTCCAGCTTCGCGGCCCGGCCCCACCAGCGCGGGTTGCGGGTCAGGGCCGCGGTGCCGGTCTTCTTGTCGATGGCCCCCAGGCCGAAGGGTCCGGCGGTGACCTTGAGGGCGCCGCGCGCGCCCTCATTGAAGGACTCCGGGGTGCCCATGACCTGCTTCGGGTAGAGCGGGCCGAACAGGGAGCGCCAGTCGCCGTACGGCTTGGCGAAGGTGACCTTGACCTCCAGGTCGTTCTTCCCCCGCTCGATCTTCTCGATCCGGTCGTAGCCGGCGTTGCGGGCCGTCCAGTACGCCGAGTCCTTGCCGTTCAGGGCCCGCCACTGGGCGACGAAGTCGGGGGCGCCGATCTCGCGGCCGTCGCTCCACACCGCCTTCTGGTTCAGCTTGTACAGGACGACCTGCTTCGGCTCGCGCTCGACTACCTCGGCCTTCTCCAGGTAGTCGGGATTGGCCACCGGCCGGCCCTTGGCGTCCAGCACGAAGAGCTGCGGCAGGACCGCCCCCGCGATCCGGGTGGTGGTGGCGTCGGCGTCGGCCTGGAAGGTGTTCAGGGTGTCCGGCAGGGAGTCCACCGCCCAGCGCAGGACTCCGCCGTCGACGACCCGGTCGCGGGCCGTGACCGCGATGTCCGGTCCCGCGGCGGCCGACCCGCCCTCCTCCTCGGCCGCCCCGCACCCCGCGAGGAGCGGCAGCGCAAGGACTCCCGAGGTGAGGAGCGCCAAAGACCTGCGCGTTCTCTGGGTCATGGGTGGTACCTCCGGGGCGGGGCGCGGGTGGCCGTGAAAGAGGGGGTCTTGATCACATTCGGCGGTATATGGAGCTGATCACACTGATGCCGGATCCCACTGAAATAGACGGCCGCCCGGCTCCTCAGGAGCGGCCCCTCGCCACGCCGCGAACCCCACCCGTGCGGACCAATCCGGCTTGCGCGCGGGCGCGCGTTCCCCCGGGGGAGGGATGAAAATGGGGGCAGGGAGGGGCGCACGGTTCGCGCCTGCGCGCCCGGAATCGCTGCACGTCCCTTCACAACCGGGGACGGGAGGCGCGACACTCGCAGGCGCCCGGAAGCGTTGCCACCGCACCCGCGGAAGTGAGGTCACGTCATGTCCCTGCAAGACGATCTGACGGCCGTACGACGCAATCTGAACGAGCTGGTCCGCTCCGTGGAGCGGCTGGAGCAGGACGTCGCACGACAGTCGCCGACCGCTCCCAGCACCCCCGAGGCGGGCCGGATGGTATCCGTCCCGGACACCCCGTACGACAGCACGCTGTGGACGGACACCGACGACGAGGGCCTCGGCGCCCGCGACCGCCACGCCCCCTGACGCGCCCCCTGCCGTCGACGCACTCCCCATCTGGCCCGGCCGCCCCGGCCGGGCCTCCTGGGCCACCCCTCATCACTCCACCCGGAGTCCCCTTTGGCCACAGGCACGGAACCACACCGACAGCGGCCCGGCGGGGTCCACGACCCCTCCCGGGCCGCCATCGCGGCCCGGCACCTGCGCACCGACCGGTGGTGGCTTTCGCCCGCCGGCACCGCCGCGGGGCTGCTCGCCTTCATCGTCTACTCGACCTGGCGGGCCTTCTCGAACGCCGACTACTACGCGGCCCCGTACGTCTCGCCGTTCTACTCGCCCTGTCTGGCGGAGAACTGCGTCCCCATGCGCGGCGGCCCCAATCTGGACCTCTTCGGCAGCTGGTGGGGCCTGTCCCCCGCCCTGCTGATCCTGGTCTTCCCGCTCGGCTTCCGGCTGACCTGCTACTACTACCGCAAGGCGTACTACCGGGGCTTCTGGGCCTCGCCGCCCGCCTGCGCCGTGGCCGAGCCGCACGCCGCGTACACGGGCGAGACCCGGTTCCCGCTGATCCTGCAGAACGCGCACCGGTACTTCTTCTACTTCGCGGTGCCGGTCGCCGGGATCCTCACGTACGACACCGCGCTGACCTTCCGCGACGGGCACTACGCGTGGGGCCACATGGGCCTGGGAACCCTGCTGTTCCTCGTCAACATCGTGCTGATCTGGGCCTACACGCTCTCCTGCCACTCCTGCCGGCACATCATGGGCGGCCGCCTGAAGCACTTCTCCAAACACCCGGTGCGCTACCGGCTGTGGGGCTGGGTGAGCCGGCTCAACGCCCGGCACATGCAGCTGGCCTGGGCCTCCCTGATCAGCGTCGCCCTGTGCGACTTCTACGTGTACCTGCTGGCCAGCGGCACCGTCACCGACCCGAGGATCTTCTGAGATGGCACAGGTGGAACGGCAGCAGTGGGACGTGGTCGTGGTGGGCGCGGGCGGCGCCGGGCTGCGGGCCGCGATCGAGGCGCGCGAGCGGGGCGCCCGTACGGCCGTGATCTGCAAGTCCCTGTTCGGCAAGGCCCACACGGTGATGGCGGAGGGCGGGATCGCCGCCTCCATGGGCAACGTCAACGACCACGACAACTGGCAGGTGCACTTCCGCGACACGATGCGCGGCGGCAAGTTCCTCAACCAGTGGCGGATGGCCGAACTGCACGCGAAGGAGGCCCCCGACCGGGTCTGGGAGCTGGAGACCTGGGGCGCGCTCTTCGACCGCACGCCCGACGGCAGGATCTCCCAGCGCAACTTCGGCGGCCACGAGTACCCGCGCCTCGCACACGTCGGCGACCGGACGGGCCTGGAGCTGATCCGCACCCTCCAGCAGAAGATCGTCCAGCTGCAGCAGGAGGACTTCAAGGAGCACGGGGACCACGAGGCCCGCCTCAAGGTGTTCCAGGAGTGCACGGTCACCCGGGTGCTGAAGGACGGGCAGAGGGTCTCGGGAACCTTCTGCTACGAGCGCGAGAGCGGGCGGTTCTTCGTACTGGAGGCCCCGGCGGTGGTCCTGGCCACCGGCGGGATCGGGAAGTCGTTCAAGACCACCTCCAACTCCTGGGAGTACACGGGCGACGGCCACGCGCTGGCCCTGCTCGCCGGGGCCCCGCTGCTGAACATGGAGTTCGTGCAGTTCCACCCGACGGGCATGGTCTGGCCGCCGTCGGTGAAGGGGATCCTCGTCACCGAGTCCGTCCGCGGCGACGGCGGGGTGCTGCGCAACTCCGAGGGCGAGCGGTTCATGTTCGACTACGTCCCCGACGTGTTCAAGGAGAAGTACGCCGAGTCGGAGGAGGAGGGCGACCGCTGGTACGAGGACCCGGACCACAACCGGCGTCCGCCCGAGCTGCTGCCCCGCGACGAGGTGGCGCGGGCCATCAATTCCGAGGTGAAGGCGGGCCGCGGCTCCCCGCACGGCGGGGTCTTCCTCGACGTGTCGACCCGGATGCCGGCCGAGAGGATCAAGCGGCGGCTGCCGTCCATGTACCACCAGTTCAAGGAGCTGGCGGACGTGGACATCACCGCCGAGCCGATGGAGGTCGGCCCGACCTGCCACTACGTGATGGGCGGGATCGCCGTCGACTCGGACACCGCCGCCACCGTCGGCGTACCGGGGCTGTTCGCGGCCGGCGAGGTGGCGGGCGGCATGCACGGCTCGAACCGGCTCGGCGGCAACTCGCTCTCCGACCTGCTGGTCTTCGGCCGCCGGGCGGGACTGCACGCGGCCGGGCACGCCGCGGAGCCCGGCGGGGCGCGGCCGGCGGTCTCCCAGGAGCAGATCGACGCGGCGGCCGCCGAAGCGCTGGCCCCCTTCCACGCGGCGGAGGGCGCCGAGAACCCGTACACGCTCCACCAGGAGCTGCAGACGACCATGAACGACCTGGTCGGCATCATCCGCCGGGAGGCCGAGATGGCCGAGGCCCTGGAGCGGCTCGCCGCGCTGCGGGTGCGGGCCGCCCGTGCCGGGGTCGAGGGGCACCGGCAGTTCAACCCGGGCTGGCACCTGGCACTGGACCTGCGCAACATGCTGCTGGTCAGCGAGTGCGTGGCCCGCGCCGCCCTGGAGCGCACGGAGAGCCGGGGCGGACACACCCGGGAGGACCGCCCCGCGATGGAGCGGGAGTGGCGTCCGGTCAACCTCCTGTGCCGGCCGGTGGATCCGCCACCCGCCGATCCGGCCGCCGACCGGATCGCCCTCACCCGCACCCGGACCGAGCCCATCCGCCCGGACCTGCTCGCCCTGTTCGAGAAGGAAGAGCTGGCCAAGTACCTCGCCGAAGAGGAGCTCTGCGAATGACTGCGTACGACGCACGCTTCCGGGTCTGGCGGGGTGACGCGGAGGGCGGATCGCTCAGGGACTTCACCGTCGAGGTGCACGACGGGGAGGTGGTCCTGGACATCGTCCACCGGATCCAGGCGACGCAGGCGTCCGACCTCGCGGTGCGCTGGAACTGCAAGGCGGGCAAGTGCGGTTCGTGCAGCGCGGAGGTCAACGGGCGGCCCCGGCTGATGTGCATGACGCGGATGTCCGTCTTCGCGCGGGACGAGACGGTCACGATCACCCCGCTGCGCGCCTTCCCGGTGGTCCGGGACCTGGTCACGGACGTGTCCTTCAACTACGCCAAGGCGCGCGAGGTCCCGGCCTTCGTGCCGCCGGAGGGGGTCGCGGCGGGCGCGTACCGGATGCAGCAGGTGGACGTGGAGCGCTCGCAGGAGTTCCGCAAGTGCATCGAGTGCTTCCTGTGCCAGGACACCTGTCACGTGGTGCGCGACCACGAGGAGAACAAGGCGGCCTTCGCCGGTCCGCGCTTCCTGATGCGGGTCGCCGAGCTCGACATGCACCCGCTGGACGCGGCCGCCGAGGCGGGCCTGGACCGCAAGCGCACGGCCCAGGAGGAGCACGGGCTGGGCTACTGCAACATCACCAAGTGCTGCACGGAGGTCTGCCCCGAGGGCATCAAGATCACCGACAATGCTCTGATCCCGCTGAAGGAGCGGGCCGTGGACCGCAAGTACGACCCCCTGGTGTGGCTGGGGAGCAGGATCCGGCGCCGTTCGGATTCCGACCCCCGGTAGTTCACTTCGCGGTTGCACAATGCCCCCTGGGTGAGCGTCGGATGACGTGACGTCAGGGGGCTGTGCGGTGCGGGTGGGGGATCGACTGGCGGACCGGTACCGGCTGGACCGGCGGCTCGGCGCGGGGGGCATGGGCGAGGTGTGGCGCGGCCACGACCTCGAACTCGACCGTGCGGTGGCCGTGAAGGTGCTGCTGGAGGCCGCGACGAACGAGGAGCTGATCGCCCGGTTCCGGCGGGAGGCCACCATCGGGGCGCGCCTGCAGCATCCGGGCATCACCGTGGTGCACGACGTGGGCCGGCACGAGGGCCGGCTGTTCATCGTGATGGAGCTGCTGTCCGGCGAGGACCTGGGGGCGGTGCTGGCCCGGGAGCGGGGCGGGCTGCCTGCCGCCGTCGCGGTGGACCTGGCGGCGCAGACCGCCGAGGCGCTGGCCGCCGCGCACGAACGGGCGGTGGTCCACCGGGACCTGAAGCCGGGGAACCTCTTCCTGCTGCCGGGCGGCCGGCTCAAGATCTGCGACTTCGGCATCGCGCACTCGGCGGACGCGACGGCGGGCTGGACGGTCACGGGGCGGATCTTCGGCACGCCGCCGTACATGGCGCCCGAGCAGTGGCGGGGCGAGCACGTGGACGCCCGGTGCGACCTGTACGCGCTGGGGTGCGTGCTGTACGCGCTGCTGAGCGGGGAGCCGCCGTTCGGATCGGCCGAGCCGATGTACGTCCTGATGCGGCGGCACGTGGAGGACGCCCCGCTGTCGCTGCGCGAGGCCGGGGCGGCGGTGACCCGGGAGCTGGACCGGCTGGTGCTGGCGCTGCTGGCGAAGGCGCCGGCGGACCGGCCGGAGTCGGCGGAGGCGGTGGCGAAGGCGCTGCGGGGCCTGCCGGTGGCGGAGCCCGTGGCGGTCGCGGTGGGGGGCGGGGGCGGGGCCGGGGGCCTGGACGCCGTGGCGGGCACGGCGGCCGGAATCGAATCCGGGACGCGGACCGGGACGCGGTCCGGGACGCGGGCACCGGCCCCGGGCGAAGGCCGCGCCGAGGCGGCGGACGGGGCTCCGGCTGCGGCCGGCGGCGGGCCGGAGTCCGGAGGCAGACCGGACGGGGACGGGGCCGCCGACGTGCCGGGGGCCGTGGACGGGCCGGGGCCGGACGGGGCCGCGGGCCTGCCGGGGGCCGTGGACGGGCCCGGGACGGACGAGCCCGCCGACGTAGCCGAAGCCGGGGACGGGCCGGGGCCGGACGGGGCCGCCGACGTAGCGGAAACCGTCGACGGGCCGGGAGAGGTCGGGGCCACGGGCCTGCCGGAAGCCGGGGACCGGCCGGGGCCGGACGGGGCCGCCGACATAGCCGAAGCCGGGGRCGGGCCGGKGSCGGACGAGGCCGGGGACGGGCCCGGGACGGACGGGGACGCGGGTCTGCCGGAGGCCGTGCGGGAGGTCGTACGGGAACTGCTGCTGGAGGCGGAGGAGACGCTGGTCTCCCTGCCGCCCGGCGCCGGTGACGTCCGCACCGAGGGGCTCGCCCTCGCGGCGGAGGCCGCGGCCCGCTTCGACGCGGGCCTGGCGAGCCGGCTGCTGAACGACGCCGAGCTCTGGGCGTGGACCGACGGCGACGGGGACGGCGCCCGCATCGCCGCCCTGCTGACCGGGCTGGCCCGGCGGATCTCCCGGGACGCCCCCCGCCGCACCGAACGGGTGCTGACCGACGCGCAGCAGGCGTTGTTCACGGTGTCCGGACCCGCCCGCGCGGCCCGGCTGCGCAAGGTGGCGGAGGAGCTCGCGGCGGTGGCCCCGGAGCGCGGTGTCCGGCTGGCCGAGCGGCACTTCGCGGGGAGCTCCGCCGAGGAGGCCGTGCTGGCCCGCGCGGTCCTCGCGAGCGCCCCCACCGATCCCGCCCGCGCCGAGCGCTACCTGGCCCGGATCAGGAGTGCCGCGGTCCGGGCGGCCACCGAGTCGAAGTCCGTCACGGCCGTGGCCCGGCACGACCTGGCCGCCGCGCTGCGCCTGGCCGGCCGGGTCCCGGCGGGCGGGGCCCGGGTGCGGGCCCTGTGCCGGGTGGCCGGCGAGCGCTCCGCCGTCGGGGACCGGGCGGGCGCGGCCGAGGCC
>NZ_JBFRER010000109.1:0-26247 GCF_052114405.1 Streptomyces sp. M-16
GGGCGGGGCCGGGGCAGGCGGGGTGGCCCCGCTCGGGGCGGACGCCTCGGCCCCCCGGACGGAGCCCGGTGCGGGATCGCGCCGGGCCGGGGTGCCCGGCGCACCGGCCGGGTCCAGGAGTTCGGCGTGGAGGGAGCGGAGCTGGGGGCCCGGGTCCGTGCCCAGGCGGGCCGACAGGTCACGGCGGACGGCCTCGTAGGCGGCCAGTGCCTGCGCCGGCCGGCCCGCCGCCCGCAGGGCCCTGATCCGCAGCACCTGCAGGGGCTCGTCCAGGGGCTGCCGGGCGCACAGTTCGGCCAGTTCCGGCAGGGCCGCCTCCGCCTCGCCCAGCGCCAGGGCCACACCGAGCCGGCCCCGCCGCGCGTCCATCCGTACGGCTTCCCAGCGCGCGGCCTCCGCCGTCGCCTCGGGCAGCGAGGCCAGCGCCGGGCCCCGCCACAGCGCGAGGGCCTCGTCGTACAGGACCGCCGCCGCGGCCGGGTCCGGCACGTCGGCGGCGGCCCGCACGAGCCGTTCGAAGCGGAAGGCGTCGACGTCCTCGCGCTCCGCGTCCAGCAGGTAGCCGCCCGGGCCCGAGCGCACGGCGGCGTGCCCCAGCGCCCGTCGCAGCCGCCCCACCAGCGCCTGGAGCGCGGGCACGGCCTCGGCCGGCGGGTCGGCGTCCCAGACCTGGCCGACGAGCAGCGCGGCCGGTACCGCCCGCCCCGGACGCAGGGCGAGCGCGGTCAGGAGCGCCCGCAGGCGCGCGCCGCCCACGGCGACGGTGGTCCCGTCGTCGTGGGAGGCCTGGGTGGTACCGAGGATCGCGTAGCGCACCGGCCCATTGTCCCCGGCCCCGGGGCCGGGCCCGCCCGGTCACCGGGATAGGTTTCGCCGCATGGGTCACCAGGGGAGCCGCGGCGAGCGGCAGATCAGTTCCGTATTCCTCGGCATCGTCGCCGTCATGGCCGTCACCGGCTGGGCGGTGTGGACCGGGTACGCCGCCAGCCCGGGGCTGGCGGTGTTCCTGTTCGTGACGTCCGCGTGGGTCGTCTCGCTGTGCCTGCACGAGTACGCGCACGCCCGCACCGCCCTGCACGGCGGTGACATCACGGTCGGCGCGAAGGGCTACCTGACGCTGAACCCGCTGAAGTACACGCACGCGCTGCTCAGCATCGTGCTGCCGGTCGTGTTCGTGATCCTGGGCGGGCTGGGCCTGCCCGGCGGGGCGGTGTACATCGAGCGGGACCGGATCCGGGGCCGCTGGAAGCACAGCCTGGTCTCGGCCGCGGGCCCGCTGACGAACGTGCTGTTCGCGGCCGTCTGCACCGCGCCGTTCTGGCTGGACGCCCTGGACGGGGTCCCGTTCACGTTCCGCTTCGCGCTGGCGTTCCTGGCGCTGCTCCAGGTCTCGGCGGCGATCCTGAACTTCCTGCCGGTCCCGGGGCTGGACGGCTACGGCGTGATCGAGCCCTGGCTCTCGCACCGGGTCCGCCGCGAACTGGCGCCGCTGGCGCCCTTCGCGCTGATCGGGGTGTTCGCGCTGCTGTGGATCCCGGAGGTGAACGCGTTCTTCTTCGGCGCGGTGGACGGCATCCTGCGCGGTCTGGGCGTCTCGGAGCTGGAGACGTACTGCGGCCACGACCTGTACCGCTTCTGGCAGGACCCGGACGGCCTCTGCACGGTCTCCGGCGGCTGAGGTCCTGTCGTCAAAGCGGCGGGGCCGGGCGCCACTTTGCCGACAGGGTCCAGGTAGTCCCCGCGTCGCCGGCCGGGGTCAGGCCACGAGCAGGCGCAGGCCCAGCTCCGCCGCGTCGAGGGCGACGAGGTCGCGGTTGCGCTCGGCCCAGCGGCCCGAGGCCAGGTCGCCGCGGAGTGCGTCGACCGCCCGCTTCTCGGCCTCCGGTCCGACTCTCGTCCATACCGACACCGCGCGGCGCACGTGTTCCTCCAGGTACGCCTCGGGCCGGCGCCAGTGGGCCTCGAAGAAGCCGTCGGCGCAGTCCCACGGGACGAGCACCGGTTCCGCGCGGCCGCCGATCGCGCGGGTCATGTCGGCCAGGGAGGGCCAGCCGGCGAGGAGGCCGGCGAATTCGGGCAGGTAGTCGCGGGTGAGCCAGAACCGCTCCAGCCAACCCGGCGCACCGGCGTCGTAGGTGAACACCACCACGCGGCGGGCCACCCGCTTCATCTCGCGCAGCCCGGCGATCGGGTCCGGCCAGTGGTGGACGGTGCTGACCGCCATCGCGGCGTCGAAGGACCCGTCCTCGAACGGGAGCTTCTCCGCGCTGGCGGCCACGCACGGCGCCGCGCCCGGGGGCCGCTGTGCCCGCATGACGGCCGATGGTTCCACCGCGGTGACGTCGCGGTCGGTGGGCTCGTAGGAGCCGGTGCCGGCCCCGACGTTCAGTACCGTCCGCGCGTCCCCGAGCGCGTCGCGGATCCGCGCGGCGATCCGCGGCTCGGTGCGCCGCGTCGCCGGGTAGGCGGACCCGATGGTCTCGTACAACTGCGCGCCCAGCGCCTTGAGCTGTTCCTCCGGCGTCGTCCGGATCCCCATCGCCCGTGCCTCCAGTTCCCCGTCTATGGCGGTCACCATGGCTGCGGCGCGGTCGCGCTGTTCCCGCAGCAGGCTTCGCAGCCGGTGCAGGTGCGCGACGGCGTCGGTGGTCGGGTCGTCGACGAGATCGGCGATCTCGCGCAGCCCGAAGCCCAGCCGCCGGTAGGCGAGCACCTCCCGCAGCCGCTCCACGTCCCCCGGCGAGTAGGCCCGGTATCCGGCCGCGGTCCGCGCGGACGACGGCACGAGGCCGATCTCGTCGTAGTGATGAAGCGTGCGGACGCTCACGCCGGCCAGCTCGGCGACGCGTCCCACGGTCAGGTGCTCTTCCACGCCCCCGACGATGCGGCATCACGCCACGTGAGGGTCAAGCCCGGCGGGCGGGTCCTAGGCGGTCTGCTGTGCCCGGCGCTGCTCGTCCGCCTTGGCCTTGCGCACGTAGTACCAGGCCATGTTGGACGTCAGCCCGGCCAGCAGCACCCAGACGATCCCGAGGAAGCTGCCCTCCACGAAGGCGACCACGGCGGCGGCCACGGCCAGGAGGCAGACGACAACGGCGAACACGGCAAGGCGGGGCATCCGGAACAGCTCCTCGGCGACACGGAAGGGGGTCGAACCCTTCCAGTGTCCCCCATCCGCGTCGGGGTCCCGCTCCGGCGGGGCGGGTCCCCGACGGGGGCGGGGCCGCGGCCCGGGGAGGGGGATCAGACGTCGGTGAGGCGGAGGCCGGCGTGGGCCTTGTAGCGGCGGTTGGTGGAGATCAGGTTGGCGACCATGGCCTCGACCTGGTGGGCGTTGCGCAGTCGGCCCGCGAAGACGCCGCGCATGCCCGGGATGCGGGCCGCGAGGGCCTGGACGAGGTCGGTGTCGGCGCGGGACTCGCCGAGGACCATGACGTCGGTGTCGATCTCCTCCACCGAGGCGTCCTGGAGGAGGACGGCGGAGAGGTGGTGGAAGGCGGCGGTGACGCGGGAGTCCGGGAGCAGGGCGGCGGCCTGCTGGGCGGCGCTGCCCTCCTCGACGCGGAGGGCGTAGGCGCCCTGCTTGTCGAAGCCGAGCGGGTTGACGCAGTCGACGACGAGCTTGCCCGCGAGGTCCTCACGGAGGGCTTCGAGGGTCTTGGCGTGGCCCTCCCACGGCACCGCGATGATCACGATGTCGCTGCGGCGGGCGCACTCGGCGTTGTCGGCGCCCTCCACGCCGAGGCCGAGCTCGTCTGCGGCGGCGCGGGCACGGTCGGCGGCGCGGGAGCCGATGATCACCTTCTGGCCGGCCCGGGCGAGGCGGTAGGCGAGGCCGCGGCCCTGGTCGCCGGTGCCGCCGAGGACGCCGACGGTCAGGCCGGAGACGTCCGGCAGGTCCCAGGGATCCTTGGCCGACGGCTTCTGCGTGCTGTCTGAGGAAGTCATGGGGGCGAGGGTACTGCCGAGTACGCCAGGTCCGAAGGGGTGGGAAGCGCCGGTACGCCCCCCGTGTCCGCCCGTGTGGTGCAGGATGCCGCCATGGATGCCGTGAGGGTCGCGCTGCTGCGCGAGGTGCTCGCCGGGACGCACTGGCCCGGCGAGGCGCGGCGGTTCGCCGGTTCGCTGCGGGGGTCCGTGGTGCCGTCGGGCGGGCCGTTGCTCCTCGTGGGCACCGAGCAGTACGAGCCCTGGCACCTGGCGGCGCACCTGGTGGACGAGGCCGCCTGGTCGGGGCTGCCGGAGCTGGCGCCGACGCTGGTGCGCCACCACGTGCGGCCGGACGCGCCGCCGCACCTCTCGGTGGGGCTGGGCCGGCTGGAGGGGGCCCGGCGCGGGCACACGCTGCTGGTGGTGGCTCCGGAGCGGCCCGGCGCCGCGCTGCTGGAGCGGGTCCACGACGCCCGCCGGGCGGGGGCGACCGTACTGTCCCTGGACGGCGGGGACCCGGATCTGGGCACGCTGGCGCACGACGCGCTGTCGGTGCCCTCCGCCACCGCGGAACTGGACCTGGACACGGTGCAGCACCTGGTCAGCGCCGCGGCCGGGGAGAACGGGCTGCCGGTGCGGCGCGGACCTCGGCGGCTGCGGGACCGGCTGGCGCGGCTGGCCGACCAGCTGACCGCGCCGCCGCCCAGCCGCTGGTGAGGGGCAGGGGGTCAGGGGGCCGCAGGGGGTCCGGGGGTCAGGGAGCCGTGCCCTCTTCGTCTTCGCGGGTCGCGTCGTTCCACTTGGGGTCGTTCTGCCATTCGAGGTTGCGCTCCTGCGCCGTCTCCATGGCGTGCCTCGCCTCCTCGGGCGTGGCGTACGGGCCGAAGCGGTCCTTGGCCGGACATTCCGGACCCTCTTCGACCTTCTTGTGGACCAGGCAGTAGTACCACTCGCCCGGCTTTCCCACCTGGCGCTTCTTGAACAGGGCCATCGTCGGCTCCTTCCTCTGTCCGCCATGCTGCCCCATACCCGCTGGATACACTCGCTTGCATGTCTGGCCAGTCGCTGCTCGTACCAGGCGAGCTCTCTCCCGTCCGTTCCGTTCCCGGTAACATCCGCCGGCCCGAGTACGTGGGCAAGCCGATGCCCACCCCGTACACCGGACCGGAGGTGCAGTCGGCCGAGACCATCGAGGCGATGCGCATCGCCGGCCGGATCGCCGCCAGGGCGATGGAGGAGGCCGCCAAGCACATCGCCCCGGGGGTGACCACCGACGAGCTGGACCGGGTCGCGCACGAGTTCATGTGCGACCACGGCGCCTACCCGTCGACGCTGGGGTACCGGGGCTTCCCGAAGTCCCTGTGTTCCTCGCTCAACGAGGTCATCTGCCACGGGATCCCCGACTCGACCGTCCTGAAGGACGGCGACATCGTGAACCTCGACGTGACCGCGTACATCGGCGGGGTGCACGGCGACAACAACGCCACCTACCTGTGCGGCGAGGTGGACGAGGAGTCCCGGCTGCTGGTGGAGCGCACCCGCGAGGCCCTGAACCGGGCGATCAAGGCGGTCAAGCCGGGCCGCCAGATCAACGTCATCGGCCGGGTCATCGAGTCGTACGCGAAGCGCTTCGGGTACGGCGTGGTCCGCGACTTCACCGGGCACGGGATCAACTCCTCGTTCCACTCCGGCCTGATCGTCCCGCACTACGACAGCCCGCACGCGACCACCGTCATCGAGCCCGGCATGACCTTCACGATCGAGCCGATGCTGACGCTGGGGACCCACGAGTACGACATGTGGGAGGACGGCTGGACGGTCGTCACGAAGGACCGCAAGCGCACCGCGCAGTTCGAGCACACCCTCGCGGTGACCGACTCGGGGGCCGAGATCCTGACCCTTCCCTAGCGCGGAGACGGTCCGCGGGCCGGGCCGTTTTTTACCGACAAGACGTCGGGAACACATTGACTTAGGCAAACCTAAGCAGGAAGATCGGGCGTGACGGCACCGTGCCGCCGCGCCCGATTCCTCTTTCCGGAGGTCCGCCTTGGACGCCTTCTCCACGGTCATCCGCGTCGCCTCGCACGAGCAGCACACCGAAGCCGAGACCTCGACGTTCATGAGCGACCTCCTCGGCGGCCGCCTCGGCGTGGACGCGTACACCCGCTACACCGAGCAGCTCTGGTTCGTGTACCGGGCGCTGGAGGACGCGGCCGGAGCGCTCCGCGAGGACCCGGTGGCCGGGCCCTTCATCCGTCCCGAGCTGATGCGCGTCGCCGAGATCGAACGCGACCTGGCCCACCTGCTGGGCCCCGGCTGGCGCGAGTCGGTCGTGGCGCTGCCCGCGACCGCGGCCTACGCGGCGCGCGTCGCCGAGTGCGCGGCCTCCTGGCCGGGCGGGTACGTCGCCCACCACTACACCCGCTACCTGGGCGACCTCTCGGGCGGCCAGATCATCCGGGACAAGGCGGAGCGCACCTGGGGCTTCGAGCGCAAGGGCGACGGCGTGCGGTTCTACGTCTTCGCGGACATCGCGAACCCGGCCGCCTTCAAGCGGACCTACCGCGAGCTGCTGGACGCGATCGCCGCGGACGACCTGGAGAAGCAGCGGATCATCGACGAGTGCAAGCGCGCCTTCGACTTCAACGGCGCGGTCTTCCGGGAGCTGGGCGAGGAGTTCCGGCTGAGCGCCTGACCGGCGGCGCGCCTGCCGCGCGACCTCCGGACGGGGCGCGCTCGTCATCCCGTAGGGGGCCGGCGGGGCGCCGGGCACACCGGCCCGGGCCGACAGGGCCTAGGGCTGCCGGGGCTCCGCGAAGCGGACGCGGCCGCCGATCTCGACGGTGCCGTCGGGGCCCGGGGCGGTGAGGATCTGGGAGCCGGCCCCCTGGGTGATGTTCAGGGCGCGGTTCAGCTGGGCCGTCAGCAGGATCGCCGCCGAGCCGGTGGCCTCGTCCTCGGCGATGGCCCCGTCGGGGCGGCGCGGGAAGCCGCGGGCCCGGATCCGCCCGGCGGTCTCGTCCTCCCAGGCCCACGCGTACAGCCAGCCCTCGCCGGGCGGCGGGGCGGGCAGCGCGTCGACCTCGGCGGGGTTCGCGTACTGCTCGGTGCGCTTGCCCGTGACCCACTCGGGGCGGGCCGTGATCCAGGTGAACTCCCCGTCGTCACGGGCCCATACGGACCCGGCGGGGGGCTGGAGTTCCTCGATGTCCAGCAGCCACGCGACGCCGACCAGCGGGTGGCCCGCGAAGGACATGCGGGTGCCGGGCGTACGGATGTCGACGACCCCGCGCTCGGGATCGTCGACGAACACCGTCTCGCTGTAGCCCAGTTCGGCCGCGAGGGCCTGCCGGTCCGCGTCGTCGGGGCAGGTCCGGCCGTCGCGGACGACTCCGAGCAGGTTGCCGAAC
Organism: Streptomyces sp. M-16; assembly: GCF_052114405.1. Taxonomy (NCBI): domain Bacteria; kingdom Bacillati; phylum Actinomycetota; class Actinomycetes; order Kitasatosporales; family Streptomycetaceae; genus Streptomyces; species Streptomyces sp. M-16. The sequence continues at coordinate 7,341 of NZ_JBFRER010000109.1, forward strand.
CGGCCGTCACCCGCACAGAAGACCTTGATCACATCCAGATCGTTCACGCAGGCATTCAAGCACGCGTCGATTCCCGGCCGTTCGGCGGCGGCGCGCGAGGTGCACGGCGCCGGTGGGGGCGAGGTTCCCGCCCACGGACCCGCCGGAGCCACCGGAGGAGCCGGAGGAGCCGCCGACCGCCCCTCCGGTGGCGGTGCCGCCGGTGGCGCCGGCGGTGCAGGCCGCGGGGAGGCCAAGGGAGAACCGGCCGGCGACCCTTCCGGCCCGCTGCACGCCGACGGGAGACTTGACCCGCGCTTGACCTTTGCTTGAGGCAGTCATGGAGGGGCCGTGACGGCCTCGTGTCCGGGGCCGGAAGGTGAGAGCTGAATCACTGGACGAGCGGGCATCGGTCAGGTAAGCCTCGGTTAAGTTAGGTCCGCCTCACCGAGCCTCGTCGAGGCTCAACCAGCCTCCACCCCCGCCAGGAGCCCCCATGCGCCCCGCCCGCCTCACCGCCCTCTCCGCGGCCGCCGTAGTCGTCGCACTCACCGCCGTCACCGGCTGCGCGGACAAGAGCGACGACAGCGGCTCCGGCGCCATCAAGGTCAACGCGACGGACAGCGCCTGCGAGGTCTCCAAGACCGAGTTCCCGGCCGGCAAGGTCTCCATCGAGGTCGAGAACAAGGGCTCCAAGGTCACCGAGCTCTACGTCCTCTTCCCGGACGACCGCATCGTCGCCGAGCGCGAGAACATCGGCCCCGGGACCAAGGCCACCATCGCCGCCGAGATCAAGGCGGGCGACTACGAGTTCGCCTGCAAGCCCGGCATGAAGGGCGACGGCATCCGCACCAAGGTCAAGGCCACCGGCAAGGGCGGCGGCGACAAGCGCAGCCCCGAGCTGGACGCGGCGGTCGCCTCGTACCGCAAGTACGTGCAGGAGCAGGCCGACGAGACGCTGCCGAAGGCCAAGGTCTTCGCCGACGCCGTCAAGGCCGGCGACCTGGACGCCGCGAAGAAGGCCTACGCCCTCTCCCGCCTGGGCTGGGAGCGCACCGAGCCGGTCGCCGAGTCCTTCGGTGACATCGACCCGAAGGTCGACGTCCGCGAGGGCGGCCTGGAGGCGGGCCAGGACCCGGCCAAGGACTGGACGGGCTGGCACCGCCTGGAGAAGTCCCTCTTCCAGGACGGCAAGATCGGCGACGAGGACAAGAAGCTCGCCGACACCCTGATCACCGACCTCACCGAGTGGCAGAAGAAGGTCGGCCAGGCCGAGATCACCCCGACCTCGATGGCCAACGGCGCCAAGGAACTGCTCGACGAGGTCGCCACCGGCAAGGTGACGGGTGAGGAGGAGCGCTACTCCCACACCGACCTGGTCGACTTCAAGGGCAACCTCGAAGGTGCCCAGAAGGCGTACGAGCTCCTCAAGCCGGCCGCCCAGAAGAACGACGCCGGGCTCGTCAAGCAGCTCGACACCCAGTTCGCGTCCCTGAGCACCCTGCTGGACAAGTACCGCGCCGACAAGAACGGCTACGAGTTCACCTCCTACGACAAGGTCGGTGACGCGGAGCGCAAGGAGCTCTCGGACGGGGTCAACTCCCTCGCCGAGCCGCTCTCCAAGCTCGCCGCAGCGGTCGCCAAGTAGTACCGGGATCCAGGCAGAGGCGGGAGAAACAGCATGACCGACCAGGTGTCGCAAGAGTCCTCCACCGGCGCGGGTGCCCCCTCGCGGCGCTCCGTGCTGGGCTGGGGCGGAGCCGGTCTCGCGATCGGCGCCGCCGCGGCCGGCGGCACGGTCGCCGCGTTGGGCGGCGGCTCGGACATGGCCCCGGCGGCCTCCGCGGGGGCGGCGGTGCCGTTCCACGGCGAGCACCAGTCCGGCATCGCCAGCGCCGTCCAGGACCGGCTGCACTTCGCGGCGTTCGACGTGAAGACCAAGAGCCGCGACGAGCTGGTCCAGCTCCTCAAGGACTGGACCGCCGCGGCCCGCCTGATGACGGCCGGCCTGCCGGTCGGCGACGCGTACGAAGGCCTGCCCGAGGCCCCGCCGACCGACACCGGCGAGGCCCTCGGCCTCAAGGCCTCCCGCCTCACCCTGACCATCGGCTTCGGTCCGGGCCTGTTCGCCAAGGACCGCTTCGGCCTGGAGGGCAAGCGCCCCGAGGCCCTGGTGGACCTGGAGGCCTTCCCCGGCGACAACCTGGACCAGGCCCGCTCCGGCGGCGACCTGTGCGTCCAGGCCTGCGCCGACGACCCGCAGGTCGCGGTGCACGCCATCCGCCAGCTCGCCCGCATCGGCTTCGGCAAGGTCGCCGTCCGCTGGTCGCAGCTCGGCTTCGGCAAGACCTCCTCGACCACCCCGGACGCGCAGACCCCGCGCAACATGATGGGCTTCAAGGACGGCACCCGTAACGTCTCGGGCACCGACACCGCCGCCCTCGACAAGCACGTGTGGGTCGGCGCGAACGACGGCAGCGCCTGGCTGACCGGCGGCTCGTACCTGGTCGCCCGCCGCATCCGGATGCACATCGAGACCTGGGACCGGACCTCCCTGCGGGAGCAGGAGGACGTCTTCGGCCGCGACAAGGGCGAGGGCGCGCCGGTCGGCAAGTCCAAGGAGCGCGACGAGCCGTTCCTGAAGGCGATGAAGCCGGAGGCGCACGTGCGCCTGGCGCACCCGGACTCCAACGACGGGGCGACGATCCTGCGCCGCGGCTACTCCTTCACCGACGGCACGGACGGACTGGGCCGGCTCGACGCGGGCCTGTTCTTCCTCGCCTACCAGCGCGACGTCCGCAAGGGCTTCATCCCGATCCAGCGGCAGCTGGCGAAGAACGACGCGCTCAACGAATACATCCAGCACGTGGGTTCGGCCGTCTTCGCCGTCCCGCCGGGCGTCCGCGACAAGGACGACTGGTGGGGCCGGACGCTGTTCGCGTAGTCCCCGCCGGAGAGGAAACGCCGTGTTCGGCAACTATCTGATCGGCCTGCGCGAAGGCCTTGAGGCCAGCCTGGTCGTCTGCATTCTCGTCGCCTACCTGGTGAAGACGGAGAACCGGGCCGCGCTGCGTCCGGTGTGGCTCGGCATCGGCATCGCCTGCACGATCTCGCTGGCGTTCGGCGCGCTGCTGACCTTCGGCACCCAGGAACTCACCTTCGAGGCCCAGGAGCTCCTGGGCGGCAGCCTGTCGATCATCTCGGTGGGCCTGGTGACGTGGATGGTCTTCTGGATGAAGAAGACCGCACGGCACCTGAAGGGCGAGCTGGAGGGCAAGCTGGACGCCGCCCTCGCGATGGGCACCGGCGCGCTGGTGGCCACCGCCTTCCTGGCGGTGGGCCGTGAGGGCCTGGAGACGGCGCTGTTCGTGTGGGCCTCGGTCCGCGCGAGCGGCGAGGGCTCCTCGGCCCCGCTGATCGGGGTGCTGCTGGGCATCGCGACGGCGATCCTCCTGGGCTGGCTGTTCTACCGGGGCGCGCTGAAGATCAACCTGGCGAAGTTCTTCAAGTGGACCGGCGGCATGCTGGTGATCGTGGCCGCGGGCGTGCTCGCGTACGGCGTCCACGACCTCCAGGAGGCCGGCTTCCTGAACGGCCTGCACGACAAGGCCTTCGACATCAGCTCGGCGATCCCGCCGGACAGCTGGTACGGGGTCCTGCTCAAGGGCGTCTTCAACTTCCAGCCGGACCCGACGGTCTACCAGCTGGTGGTGTGGTCCCTGTACCTGGTCGTCGTCCTGGGCCTGTTCCTCCTCCCGGCCCGCGCCAAGGCGGCCCCGGCCCCGAAGGAAACGGCCCCCGCCCGCGGCTGACGCCGTCCTCCTTCCCGCCCGACGCCCGGCCACCGGCCGGGCGTCTCGCGTTTTCCCCTACCAGAGCCGGTCGACGGTGCCCGGATGGAGCGGGATCCTGGTCCCGCTCAAGGCGGCCCGGTCCGCTTCCCCCTCCGCCCCCGGGGCGAAGAAGGCGGCCAGCACCTCCTTGTCGAAGCCCGGCCCGTCGGTGGCCAGCGGCTCGGCCGGGGTGCCGCCGACGAGCACGCTGCCGGGCAGCCGCTCGAAGCCGGCCCTCTCGTAGAACGGCACCAGCGGCCGGTCGCAGCTGAACAGGGCCACGTCCACCGCCGGATCTGCGGCCAGCTCCGCCCGCGCCCCGGCCACCAGTCGGCCCCCGAGCCCCCGCCCGCACCACTCGGGCCGGGTCACCACACCGCTCAGCCCGGCGGCCCGCCGGGCCCGCCCGCCACACGGGACCTCCTTGTACAGCAACGTCAGGGAGGCCCCGACGGCGCCGTCCCCGGCCACGAGCAACAGCGTCCTCGGCCCCAGCGCGGGGTCGTGCCCGAACCGGCTCCCGGGCCACACCCGCCCCTCGATCCCCGCCACCTGCCGGGCCAGCTCCCCGGGCAGTTCCGCCTCCGGGTACGCGACCAGCCGCAGCGCGGAACCCGGCGGCCCGGCGCGATGTGCGCCCCTGTCTTCAGTCGTCATGACGGGTCCAACCGGAATGCAGCCCTACACATTTCACGCGCCGTCATCCGCCCCCGCTTTGCCCGGCCTTTATTCACGGACACGATTACCGAAATCCGGCGCCGGACCACCGGGGAGCCGACAGCGGCCCGTCGCTCCGGGCCGATCGGTGGGCCGTCCGTTCAAGGTTGATCTATATTGGTCCGGGCCGCCTGTCCTTTCGACCACAAAAACGGGCAGTTGGAACCGCGCCGAGGGGGGTAACGATGCGTGGTCGCACGGGGTAGAACCGTTATCCCCGCGATGAACACGGCCGAATTTCGATTGACCTGTCCGTGACCGCCGTCGTCCGACGTGCTCCCGGACCGGGTCTTCCGAGTCATTCCTTGCCGCCCCTCCACCGCCGACGTGTCCGCGGTGGTGACGAGGCCCGGCCGGCCGTTCGCTCGCGGTGCGTCTCCAGGCCCGGACCGGACAACTCGACGAATGGCTTGTACGTGCAGAACGGCATACTCAGGGCCCACGGTGCCACCGCCACGGGCGAACCCGTCGACCAGGGACCGGGGTCCGTCGGCCTGTCCGTGGTCATTCCCGCCTACCGGGAGGAAGACCGCCTGGGGCCCACCCTGGACGTCGTCCGGGCCTACCTGGACTCCCACGTCGGCACCGGTACGGAGGACTGGGAGGTCATCGTCGTCGACGACGGCTCCCCCGACCGGACCGCCACCGTCGCCCTGAAGGCCGGTGTGGACGAACACCGGATCCGGCTCGTGCAGTCGGAGCAGAACCGGGGCAAGGGCAGCGCGCTGCGACTCGGCGTCGCGGCCTCGCTGGGGCGGCGCGTGCTGATCATGGACGCGGACCTGGCGACTCCCATGGAGGAGCTCGCCGGGCTGGAGAAGGCCCTGGCCGACGACCCGAAGCTCGACGCCGCCATCGGCTCGCGCGCCCACCGCGACTCCGCCGTGGAACGCCAGCAGAGCGCGCTGCGCGAAGTGCTCGGCTGGGTCGGCAACCGGGTCATCCGGCTGGTCGCCGTCCGCGGGATCCGTGACACCCAGTGCGGTTTCAAGCTGTTCGACGGGGATCAGGCCCGCGCGGCCTTCGGGGCCGCCAAGCTCGACGGCTGGGCCATCGACGTGGAGATCCTCCAGTACTTCCGCCGCAAGGGGTGGCCGGTCGCCGAGGTTCCGGTCCGCTGGGCGCACCAGGACGGTTCCAAGGTCCAGCTCCTGGATTACCTGCGCACGCTCGGCGAACTGATGCGCCTGAATGCCGGCGGCATCGTCGTGGCCGCGCTGTACCTGCTGGCCTCCCTCTACCTCTACAAGGGGTGGTGGGCGGATCTGGACGGGTCGGTCCTCGCCCATTCCCTCCAGGACCAGAACCAATGGGAATGGTTCTTCGGGGTGACCGCCGACAATGTCGCGCACCTGCGTAACCCTCTGTTCACCGACTTCCAGAACATGCCGGACGGCGTGAATCTGATGGGGAACACGGTGATGCTCGGACTTTCGGTCCCGTTCACCCCGGTCACCCTGCTCTTCGGCCCGACCGTCACGCTGGCCCTGGTGTTCACCCTCGGCATCGCCGTGACCGCCTGGTCCTGGTACTGGCTGATCCACCGCCGGCTCACGGAGAGCCGCTGGGCGGCCGCCGTCGGCGGTGCCCTGGCCGCCTTCGCGCCGCCGATGGTCTCGCACGCCAACGCCCACCCGAACTTCGTCGTGCTCTTCATGATCCCGGTCATCATCGACCGGGCGCTGCGGCTGTGCGAGGGCAAGAACGTCGTCCGCGACGGCGTGCTGCTCGGGCTGTTCTCCGCCTACCAGGTCTTCCTCGGCGAGGAGCCGTTCCTGCTGGCCGCGATGGGCATGCTGATCTTCGCCCTCGTCCACGCGTACTTCGACCGCGAGACCGCCCGCGCGGCACTGCGGCCGCTGGCCAAGGGACTGGCGATCACGGCGGCCGTCTGCGCACCGCTCGTCGCCTTCCCCCTGTACTGGCAGTTCTTCGGCCCGCAGAGCTACCACTCGGTGCTCCACGGCGAGGGCGGGGCCGGCAACCCGCTGCGCGCCCTGACCGAGTACTCGGCCCGCTCGCTGTTCGGCAACGCCGAGACCGCGGGCAGGCTCTCGCTGAACACCACCGAGCAGAACGCCTTCTACGGCTGGCCCCTGCTCGCCCTGGCCACCGGGATCACCCTCTGGCTGTGGCGGCTGCCCGTGGTGCGCGCCCTCGGCATCACCGCCCTGGCCACCGCCGTGCTCTCCCTGGGCCCCCGGGTGGAGATCGACAAGTTCGGCCTCACCGTTCCCGCGCCCTGGCGGGTCCTGCGGCACCTGCCGCTGCTCGAATCGGTCATCGAGAGCCGGGTCGCCATGGTGTGCGCGCCCGTCTTCGGCATCCTGCTGGCCCTCGCCCTCGACCGGATCGTGGGCTTCCGCGCCCGCGAGCACCGCGTGGTCGGGTACCTGGCCGTGGCCGCCGCACTGGTGCCGATCCTGCCGCTGCCGCTGGTCACCGAGGAGCGCGACCCCGTACCGGCCTTCATCGCCCGGGGCCTGTACGAGGACTACCTCAAGGACGGCCGGTCCCTGGTCCCGGTGCCGCTGCCCGACCCCCGCTACGCGGCCTCCCTGCGCTGGCAGAGCGGTACCGGCTTCGGGTTCAAGCTGGCCGGCGGCTACTTCAACGGGCCCGCCGGGCCCGACCGCGTCGGGATCTACGGTGCCAAGCCCCGGATGCTGTCCACCCTGCTGAGCGACATGCGCTGGGGCGCCGTCCCGCCGCCGGAGGTCACCCCGCAGATGCGCGACGAGGCGCGCGGGGACCTCGCGCACTGGAAGGCCGGTCTGATCGTCCTCCCCGTGGAGCAGGAGCGCACCCCCGAACTGCGCGGCACCCTCGCCTCGTTGCTCGGCAAGGAGCCGCAGAGGGTGGCCGACTGCTTCATCTGGCAGGTCGACCCCGTCTGACCCCGGGACCGGCGGCGAGGCCGTCAGGCCGTCAGGCCGTCAGGCCGTCAGCCGCGGCCGATGTACGGCATCGCCGTCGCCATCACCGTCGCGAACTGGACGTTGGCCTCCAGCGGCAGCTCCGCCATGTGCAGGACCGTACGGGCCACGTCGGCGGCGTCCATCACCGGTTCCACGGCCAGTCGGCCGTTCGCCTGGAGGATGCCGGTCTGCATGCGCTCGGTCATCTCGGTGGCCGCGTTGCCGATGTCGATCTGGCCGCAGGCGATCCGGTACGGGCGCCCGTCCAGGGACAGGGACTTGGTCAGGCCCGTCATGGCGTGCTTGGTCGCGGTGTAGGCGACGGAGTTCGGGCGGGGCACGTGGGCGGAGATGGAGCCGTTGTTGATGATCCGGCCGCCCTGCGGGTCCTGCTCCTTCATCGCCCGGAAGGCGGCCTGGGCGCAGAGGAAGGAGCCGGTGAGGTTGACGTCGACGACCTGGCGCCAGGCCTCGTAGGAGATGTCCTCCAGCGCGACCCCGGCCGGGCCGAAGGTGCCCGCGTTGTTGAAGAGCAGGTCGAGGCGCCCGTAGTGGCCGCGGACGGCGGCGAAGAGCGCGGCCACGTCGGCCGGGTCGCTCACGTCCGCCCGTACGGGCAGGACGTCCGCGCCCGGCCCGGCGGCGGCGGCCGTGTCCTCCAGGGGCCCGGTCCGGCGCCCGGCCACGGCCACCGACCAGCCCGCCCCGGCCAGGGCGAGGGCGACGGAGCGGCCGATCCCGGAGCCGGCACCCGTCACGACGGCGATCTTCTTCAGCGGTGCGTTCATGGGGCCGCAGGGTACGTCACACCGCACGTCCGGCTCGGGACGTTCCGACAGCTGAGAGCATGGGTCGGTCAGGGGTGCGTACATCGGATGAGATGACTGGAGTTCGGCATGTCGGAGAGAGGTCCCTCGGCGGTCCCCACGCAGGGCGCCACTCCCGGATCCCCGCCCCCCTCGCCCGCCGCGGCCGTCCCCCTGACGGCCGCGCGCCGCACCGGTCTGCTGGTCACCTTGGTCCTGGGCGGGCTCACCGCGCTCCCCCCGCTGTCCATGGACATGTACCTGCCGGCGCTTCCGGAGGTCACCGACGGGCTGGGCAGCCCGGCGGCGACCGTCCAGCTCACCCTCACCGCCTGCCTCGCCGGGATGGCCCTGGGCCAGCTGGTCATCGGCCCGATGAGCGACAAGTGGGGCCGCCGCCGGCCCCTGCTCGCGGGCATGGTCCTCTACGTCCTCGCCACCGCCGTCTGCTCCCTCGCCCCGACCACCGAGCTGCTGATCGGCTTCCGCCTGGTCCAGGGCCTGGCCGGCGCCGCCGGAGTCGTCATCGCCCGCGCCGTCGTGCGCGACCTGTACGACGGGGTCGAGATGGCCCGCTTCTTCTCCACCCTGATGCTCATATCCGGGACCGCCCCGATCATCGCGCCGCTCATCGGCGGCCAGGTGCTGCGCTTCGCCGACTGGCGCGGGGTCTTCGTCGTGCTCACGGTCGTCGGTCTGGCCCTCACCGTGGTGGTCTGGCGCAGTCTGGAGGAGACGCTCCCGCCCGAGCGGCGCCAGACCGGCGGCGTGGGTTCCGCGCTGCGGACCATGCGCGGGCTGCTCGGCGACCGGGTCTTCGCCGGGTACACCCTGGCGGGCGGCTTCGCCTTCGCGGTGCTCTTCTCCTACGTATCCGCCTCGCCCTTCGTGATCCAGGAGATCTACGGGGCCTCCCCGCAGGCCTTCAGCCTGCTGTTCGGCCTCAACTCCGTCGGGCTGATCATCGTCGGCCAGATCAACGGCAAGCTGCTGGTCGGCCGCATCAGCCTGGACAAGGCCCTGGGTGCCGGGATCGCGACCATCACGGTGGCCTCGGTGGCGCTGCTGCTGATGTCCACCGGGGTGTTCGGGCAGGTCGGGCTGGTGCCCGTCGCCGCCGCCCTGTTCGTGCTGATGTCGGCGATGGGCCTGGTGCTGCCGAACACCAACGCGCAGGCGCTGATGCGCACCCCGCACGCCGCCGGCTCGGCGTCCGCCCTGCTGGGCACCTCCTCCTTCCTCGTCGGCGCGGTCGCCTCCCCGCTGGTCGGGATCGCGGGCGAGCACACGGCGGTGCCCATGACGCTGGTCCAGCTGAGCTGCTCGCTGCTCTCGGTGGGCTGCTTCCTCGGCATGTGCCGCCCCTGGCAGCCGCGGGAGCCGCTGACCGTGTGACCGGACGCGGGGCCCGGCGCCGTAAACTTCGCTGGTGAACGCCTCCGCCCCCACCACCGCCGAGACCCTCCGCAGCGCCCTCGCCGGGCTGCTCGACGGGCTCCCGCCGAAGCAGGCCGCGGCCGCCGTCGAGCGGCTGATCGCCAACTACCGGGGCGCCACCCCCACCGACGCCCCCGTCCTGCGCGACCGCTCCGACGTGGCGGCGTACGCGGCCTACCGGATGCCGGCCACCTTCGAGGCCGTACGGGCCGCCCTGGACGGGCTGGCGGAGGCCGCGCCCCAGTGGGTCCCGGGCTCGCACGTGGACGTCGGCGGCGGTACCGGCGCCGCGACCTGGGCGGTGGACGCCACCTGGGACGGCCCCCGCACCACCTCGGTGCTGGACTGGGCGGAGCCCGCGCTCGCCCTCGGCAGGGAACTGGCCGGCCGCTCCTCCTCCGAGGCGCTGCGCGGGGCCGACTGGCGCCGGGCCGTCATCGGCAGCGGCATCGACCTCCCGGACGCGGACCTGGTGACGGTGTCGTACGTGCTCGGCGAACTCACCCCCGAGGCCCGCCGGGCGGTCGTCGCCGAGGCGGCCCGCGCGGGGCAGGCCGTGGTGCTGATCGAGCCCGGCACCCCCGAGGGCTACCTGCGCATCCGCGAGGCCCGCGAGCAGCTGATCGGGGCCGGGCTGAGGATCGCCGCGCCCTGCCCGCACGACGGTGCCTGCCCCATCGAGGTGGGCCGGGACTGGTGCCACTTCTCGGCGCGGGTCAGCCGCTCCTCCCTGCACCGGCAGATCAAGGGCGGCTCCCTCCCGTACGAGGACGAGAAGTTCAGCTACGTCGCCGCGACCCGCTTCCCGGTGGCGCCGGTCCCCTTCCGGATCACGCGGAGGCCGCAGATCCGCAAGGGGCTCGTCCTGCTGGACCTGTGCGGTCCGGAGAGCGGCGAGGCGGCCGGCCTGACCCGGGCCACCGTCACCAAGCGCCACGGCGACCTCTACAAGGCGGCGCGCGACGCCGACTGGGGTCAGGAGTGGCCGCCGCCCGCCGAGGCCCCGTAGTCCGACGGGGCCTTCGGCCGGCGGAGCCCGGACTCCCGCGGCTCCGGCTCCCGACGGCCCCGGCTCCCGACGGCCCCGGCCCCGGCTGCCGGAGCCGAGGCCGCCGGAGCCGGGGCCGCCGGGGTCACCGCTCCCGGGGCCTCAGCTCCTGGGTGCAGCACTTCACGCTGCCGCCGCCCTTGAGCAGCTCGCCCAGGTCCATCGGCACCGGCTCGAAGCCGCGCTCGCGCAGCGGTGCGAGCAGCCCGGCCGCGGCCTGCGGGAGCAGCACGTGGCGCCCGTCGGAGACCGAGTTCAGGCCGAAGGCGGCCGCGTCCTCGCAGTCCACGATCAGGGCGTCCGGGAAGAGCCGCCGCAACACGGCCCGGCTGCCCGGCGAGAACGCCGGCGGGTGGTACATGATCTCGTCGCCGTCGAGGACGCAGAGCGCCGTGTCCAGGTGGTAGTAGCGCGGGTCCACCAGGTCGAGTCCGATGACGGGGCGGCCGAAGAACTCCTGCGCCTCGTCGTGCGAGAGCGGACTGCTGCGGAAGCCGCGGCCCGCCAGGATGTACGTGGCGGTGACGGCGAAGTCGCCCTCGCCCTCGTTGACGTGGGACGGCTCGTGGACCTCGGTGAAGCCGTTCGCCCGGAACCAGTCGAGGTGGATCTCCGCCTCGGCGGCGCGCTCGGGGTAGGCGAACCGGGCGCCGAGCACCCGGCCGTCGACCACGAGGGCGCCGTTCGCGGCGTAGACCATGTCGGGCAGGCCGGGCTGCGGTTCCAGGATCTCGACGGTGTGGCCGAGGGAGCGGTAGCGGTCCCTCAGGTCTTCCCACTGGGCGTGTGCGAGGGGCAGGTCCACCGGTTTCGTGGGATCCATCCACGGGTTGATGGAGTACGTGACCTTGAAGTGTGCGGGTGGGCACATCAGGTAGCGCCGGGGTGTGGCGTCTCTGCGCAAAGAAGGCTCCTCACGACTGCGGACTCACGTGCGTGCGTCTGTGGAAAGAATCGTCTCTCCTCAACGGGGGCCGCGCAGTGAACTGATTGGGTGGTTTACGGAATGGATGAAAGACGAGACGTCTCGCATTGATACGTTGGGCGCCATGAGCAAGTCCCCCGACGCCTCCCGCCGCAGCGAGCGCTCGCGGCGCGCCATCCTCGACGCCGCACTCGCGCTGGTGGGCGAGGTCGGCTACAACAAGCTGACCATCGAGGCCATCGCCGCCCGGGCCGGCGTCGGCAAGCAGACCATCTACCGCTGGTGGCCCTCGAAGGCCGCCGTCCTGCTGGACGCGTCGCTGGCGCTGTCCGGGGAGGCGGCGGAGGAGGGCGAGTGGACCTTCCCCGACACCGGAGACCTGGCGGCCGACCTCAAGACGGTCCTGCGGGCCACGGTGGACCAGTTCCTCGACGAGCGGTACGAGGCACCCACCCGCGCCCTCACTGCCGCCGGTGCGACCGACCCCGAGCTGGGGGCCCAATTCACCGGGCAGCTCCTCGAACCCCAGCTCGCTCTGTACGAGGTCCGGTTGCGCACGGCCGTGGACGGCGGGCTGCTTCCTGCGGACACCGACCTGCGCCTGTTGGTGGAGATGCTGGTGGGACCACTGACGTACCGGTGGCTGCTGAGGACCGCGCCGCTCACGCACGCGCACACGGACGCGCTGGTGGACGCGGTGCTGCGCGGGGTGGGATACGTCACCACCCGCCCGGCCGCCGCCGGGACCTGACCCGGCGGCCGAGAACATATGGCCGAATTCTATGGTTATGGGAGGGCCTCGATCGGGGGGTGCGGTCACCCGGGACTCAGGATGGTGGGACGATGGGACGGTCTTCCGGGACAACGTTGAGGTGAGGGGATAGATGGGGTCCGAGTCCGGCCGCGTCAAACGCGGCGAGCAGAGCAGGATGTCCCAGTGGCTGCGCCGGCGCCGCAAACCCGCCCCGACCGAAGACCCCGCAGGTGCCCGCGAGGCGCTCCTCCTGGCCGTCGCCGACGCCGGACTGCCGGTCGCCCCCGCCGCGCATCCCGTCGGCTACCGATGTTCCTGCGACCGCATCGGCTGCCCCACCCCCGCGCGGCACCCGGTCTCCTTCGCCTGGCAGACCCAGTCGACCACCGACCGCGCGCAGATCGAACGCTGGGCCCGCGACCAGCCGCAGGCCAACTTCATCACCGCCACCGGCATGGTCCACGACGTCCTCGACGTCCCGCTGGAAGCCGGACGCAGCGCCCTGGAACGCCTGCTGGCCGCCGGCATCGAGGTCGGACCGGTCGCCGAATCGGGCGGCACGGGGGACCAGGCCCGGATGCTCTTCTTCACGGCCACCCGCGGGACGCCGGAGGACGAGGACGAATGGTGGCCCTGCGAACTGGACTGCCACCCCGAGACCATGGACGAACACCCCGGCCTGCGCTGGCACTGCCGCGGCAGCTACGTCCTCCTCCCCCCGGCCACCCTCCCCGGGGACTTCTCGGTGGGCTGGCTGCGCGACATGGGGCACCCGCTCCCGGACCCGCTGACCCTGCTGGAAACCCTCACCGACGCCTGCGCCCAGTACGCGGGCACCGCCGAGCAGACCCCCGCCACCGTCGCCTGGCCCCTGGGGCGCTGACCCCGGGCCCGCCGCCCCCGACCGTACGCCCGGCCCGCCGACGGGGCCGGGCTCCGGCCGACGGGTCCACGGCCGGGGCGGGCCCCCGGCCTCAGTGGATCTGGCTCACGACCACGTCGAGGGACCACGGCTTCAGCGGCTTCGCCGGCGCCTCCGCCTCGACCGCGTACCCCAGGTCCCGCAGGGCGGTGACGAGTTCCGCCGGGGACCCGGGGACGGACCCGGCCAGCAGCAGGTCCCGTACCAGCCGCCCCTTGGTGGCCTTGTTGAAGTGGCTCACCACCGACCGCTTCTCCACCCCGTCCACGACCCGCGCGTGCAGCACCCGTACCGTGGCCGTCCGCCCCGCCGTCTCCCCCTTCGGCTTCCACGCCGCCCCGTACGCCGCGGAGCGCAGGTCCAGCACCAGCCCGTCGCCCGCCGCCTCCGGCATCACCGAGGCCATCGGGGTGCGCCAGTACGCGCCCAGCGCGCCCAGCGCGGGCAGCTTGACCCCCATCGAGCAGCGGTAGGACGGGATCCGGTCGGTCACCCGCACGGCGCCCCACAGCCCGGAGAACACCAGCAGCGACCGCTCCGCGAGCTCCCGCGCCGGGGCGGGCAGACCGGCCAGGCCCAGCGCGTCGTAGAGCACCCCGGTGTAGATCTCCCCGGCCGGCCGGGCCGGCGCGTCGAGCAGGGCGGCGTTCTTCGCGACCTCGCCGCGCAGCCCCTCGCTCAGCCCCAGGACCTCGCGCGCCTTCAGCTCGTCCCCGGAGCACAGTTCGACGAGTTCGTCCAGGACCGCCGCCCGCGCCGGCGCGAGCCCCGGCAGCGACAGGGAGCCGGGCTCCAGCGGTGCGCCGGAGCCTCCGGCGGCCTTTCCCTCGGAGGGCGGCAGCAGCACGAGCACGGTGGTTCTCCTTCGACACGACGCGGCGCAGGGGGTGCGGCCCCCGAGCCAGGGTAGACCGCTCGCCGCGCCGCCCCGGCCCGTCGGCCCTACGCTCGACCCATGCCACGCCGTCGCCTGCACATGACCGGCGCAGAAGGGGCTGCCCTGCGGGCCGCGCTGCGCGACCTGCGCACACGGCTGGGCGTGCCCGCCGCCTTCCCGGCCGAGGTGCTCGCCGAGGCCGAACGGGCCGCCGCCGCCCCGCGGCTGCCGGCCGAGGACGCCACCGACCTGCCGGTGTTCACCATCGACCCCCCGGGCTCGGTCGACCTCGACCAGGCCGTGCACCTGGCACTGCGGCCGGCCGGCGGCGGCTACCGCGTGCACTACGCCATCGCCGACGTCGCCGCCTTCGTCGCCCCGGGCGGCGCCCTCGACGCCGAGGCCCACCGCCGGGTCGCCACCCTCTACTTCCCCGACGAGCGGATCCCGCTGCACCCGGCGGTCCTCTCGGGGGACGCGGCCAGCCTGCTGCCCGGCCGGACCCGCCCGGCCCTGCTCTGGCGCCTCGACCTGGACGCCGACGGCCGCGTCGAGACCGCCGGGGTGCGCCGGGCCCTGGTCCGCAGCCGGGCCCGGCTCGACTACGAGGGCGTCCAGAAGGCCATCGACTCCGGCACCGCGGAGCCCGCCCTGGCCCTGCTGAAGGTCGTCGGAACGCTGCGGGAGGCCCTGGAGACGGAGCGCGGCGGGATCTCCCTGAACGTCCCGGAGCAGGAGGTCGTCGAAGGACCCGACGGCTCGTACTCCCTGACCTACCGCGCCCCGCTGCCCGCCGACGGCTGGAACGCGCAGATCTCCCTGATGACCGGCATGGCAGCGGCCGACCTCATGATCGCCAGCGGCACCGGCGTCCTGCGCACCCTCCCCGCCGCCCCCGACGGCGCGGTCGGCCGGCTGCGGCGGGCCGCGAAGGCCCTGCGCGTCGACTGGCCGCACCACGTCCCGTACGCGGCGCTCGTGCGCTCCCTCGACCCGCACCTGCCCGCGCACGCCGCCTTCCTCCAGGAGTGCACGGCCCTGCTGCGCGGCGCCGGGTACACGGTGTTCACCGGCGGGCGGACCCCGGACCCGGCCCTGCACGCCGCGGTCGCGGCCCCGTACGCGCACTGCACCGCCCCGCTGCGCCGCCTGGTCGACCGGTACGCCGGCGAGCTGTGCGTGGCCGCGTCGGCCGGGGCCGAGCCTGCGGCATGGGCCGTCGAGGCGTTGGAGGCGCTGCCGCACGAGATGGCGGCGGGCAGCCGGCTGGCGAACTCCGTGGAGCGGGAGTCCGTCGACCTGGTGGAGGCGGCCCTGCTCAAGGACCGGATCGGGGAGACCTTCGAGGCGACGGTGATCGACGTCAAGGAGCAGGAGCCTCGGGTGGGTACCGTCCACCTGGAGGACCCGGCGGTGGTGGGCCGCGTCGAGTCCCCGGTGGCGCCGCTGCCCCTCGGCGACCGCATCCGGGTCCGCCTCACCCGGGCCGACCCGGGCACCTCGAAGATCCTCTTCGCCCCGGCGTAGGGCCCGGCCGGACCGGGCCGTTCCCCGCGGGACGGGCGGGGCGCCGCCCGGCGGCCCGGGCCCGTCACGGGGGTGCCGGTCGCCGGAGCGCGCCGACCACGGCGCGCGGGTCGTCCGCGTGGAAGCGGATC
The DNA here is from genome assembly GCF_052114405.1 of Streptomyces sp. M-16. Taxonomy (NCBI): domain Bacteria; kingdom Bacillati; phylum Actinomycetota; class Actinomycetes; order Kitasatosporales; family Streptomycetaceae; genus Streptomyces; species Streptomyces sp. M-16. The sequence continues at coordinate 23,215 of NZ_JBFRER010000109.1, forward strand.
GTACGGGCCGACGCGCGGGCGCCGAGCGGCCTGCGGAACTCCAGCGGCCGGTTCAGCTGCAGGGTCACCGTGGTCTGGCTGCCCACGATCAGGTCGAGCACCCCGTCCTCGGAGAGGGTGACGAGCCGGCCCTGCGGGTAACGCCGCTCCACCCGTACCGAGGCCACCGCGTCCGGCGGGACGGCCAGGTCGAACAGGGCGCCGTAGCGGATCCGCAGCGAGCCGTCGGGCCGCACCACGTGCGGCCGGGTCACGCAGGCGGCGTGCAGGGCGAGCACCAGCAGCACCGCGTACACGTCGAGTACGAGCACCACCCGGTGGACGGCGGGCCAGGGGATCAGCAGCGCCAGCCCGACGGTCTCGATCACCGACACGAAGAGCAGGCCGTACATCACCGCCGTCTGCGGTCCGGTGTACGCGGCGGCGAGGTCCCCGGGACGCACGCCGTGCGTGCGGCGCAGCACCCAGCGGCCGAGGGAGGCGGCGGCCCGCACTTCGTGCCGCAGCAGGCGGCGTACGGGCTCGGGGACCGCGGCGCGGACCGCGTCCCGGCGGGCTTCACGCGGGGCGCTCACGTCCGGCCCCGCTCCACGAACGCGGCCATCACCCGGCGGACGACCTCCGCCTGGGCGGGCGCGTACTCGGCGAGCAGCGCCTCCCGGAAGCCGGGCACGGCCGGCCCGTCGGCCGGGACGCTGTCCAGCAGCCCGGCGGGGACCGCCGCGACGAGCGCGTCGGCGAGGGGGCCGATGCGGGGGTCGTCGACGGGGGCCGCGGCCAGCTCGTCGAGCCGCTCGTAGAGGGCGAGGACGGCCGGGTCGGCGACGAGCGGGGCGAGCGCGGCGTACGTCTCCTCGCCGGCCGCTCCGGTGGCGTCGAGCAGGGCGAGGTGCTCGCGGTCCTTGGCGGCGGACGGGGAGGTGGTGGCCGGCGCCCGGTCGAGCAGCGCGGCGAGCCCGGGCGAGACGGGCTCCCCCTCTCCCGGCCCGGCCGCGAGCAGCGCCGCGAGCCTTCGGCGGCGCGCGCCGAGTTCGGCCTCCTGGCGGGCGAGGTCGGCGTCGAGTCCGGCGAGTACGTCGGCCAGCTCGCGCCCCGCGTCGTCGGCGAGCACGTCGCGCACCTCGTCCAGGCCGAGCCCGAGCTCGGTGAGCCGGCGCACCCGCGCGAGCAGGACGGCGTCGCGCACGGTGTAGGCCCGGTATCCGTTGGGGCGCCGCTCCGGTTCGGGGAGCAGCCCGACGTGGTGGTAGTGCCGGATCGCCCGGGTGGTGAGCCCGACGAGCGCGGCGATCTCTCCGATCCGCATGGGCTCCAGTAGAAACCCTGCCGCTGCGTCAAGGTCAAGCCGCCGTGGACAGCCGGTAGCATGGTCGGCACGACAGACGAGTCGGCCGGGCGGCCGCGTCGGGGTCCCAGGATCCCGCCGAGGAACGTCCGGGCTCCACAGGGCAGGGTGGTGGGTAACGCCCACCCGGGGTGACCCGCGGGACAGTGCCACAGAAAACAGACCGCCGGGGACTTCGGTCCCCGGTAAGGGTGAAACGGTGGTGTAAGAGACCACCAGCGCCTGAGGTGACTCAGGCGGCTAGGTAAACCCCACCTGGAGCAAGGTCAAGAGGATCCGTCCCCGGACGGGTCTGCGCGAACGCTTGAGGGCTGCCCGCCCGATGTTCGCGGGTAGACCGCACGAGGCCGGCGGCAACGCCGGTCCTAGATGGATGGCCGTCTCCCCGGCGACCGCGAGGTCTCCGGGCGACAGAACCCGGCGTACAGGCCGGCTCGTCTGCCGTACCCCTCCCCCTTCTCCTCCGCTTCCGGGGCAGGGGTGGCTCTCCGCACGGTGCCGAGCGCGCGCGACTCCCGCCGCCGGACCGGAACATGAGCAGCGGTCAGCCGGACAAAACGTCGAAGCGTGCCATCGGGCGTCCCGGAGATGAGACGCTCCGCCTGCGAGCCTGCGCAGACAGAAGGAAGCACCCGTGAGCACCCATGGCCCCGGCGGGCGGGTCGACCCTGCCCACCCCGGTGATCCGAAGACGATCGGCCCCTACCGGATCATCGGCCGTCTCGGCACGGGCGGCATGGGCACCGTCCACGCCGCTCTGGACCCCAGGGGCGTCCGGGTCGCGGTCAAGGCCGTGCACCGGGCCCAGGCCCAGGACCCGGAGTTCCGGGCCCGGTTCCGCCGCGAGGTGGCCCTGTCCTCGCGCGTCCAGGGGCCCTGCCTGGTCCCCCTGCTGGCCGCCGACACGGAGACCGGGTCCCCGTGGCTGGCGACCGCGTACGTGCCCGGACCGACCCTCGCCCAGCACCTGCACGCACACGGGCCGCTCACGGGCGGCACGCTGCACGCCTTCGCGGCCGGCACCGCACAGGCCCTGGCCGCGATCCACCGCGCGGACGTGGTCCACCGGGACGTGAAGCCGCAGAACGTCATCCTCAGTCCGGCGGGGCCGAGGGTGCTGGACTTCGGCATCGCGCACGCCGCCGACGGCACGTCCGTGACCCGTACCGGTGTGATGACCGGTACCCCGGGCTGGATCAGCCCGGAGCACTACCGCACGGGCACCGCGGGCCCGGCCGGTGACGTGTTCGCCTGGGGGGCCCTCGTCGCCCACGCGGCGACCGGCCGGCTCCCCTTCGGTTCGGGCGCGCCCGACGTGGTCGCCTTCCGCATCCTGTCGGGCGAGGCCGACCTCGGCGGCGTGCCCGCAGCCCTGCGGGAGGTCCTGGAGCAGGCCCTCGCGAAGGACCCGGCCGACCGGCCGACGGCCGCGGGGGCCGCCGAACGGTGCGCGGCCCTGCTCTGCGCCCAGGCCACCCAGGTCCTCGTGCCCGGCACGGACCCGACCCTGGCCGACGACCCCGTCCGCGCCGCATGGCAGGTGCCCGCCCTCCACGACCCCGCCTGGCCCGGCCCGCCGGCCCCGCGCCGGGGGCGTCTGCTGCTCACCGTCGCGGTCGGTGCGGCCGCCGCGGGCGGGCTCGTCGGCGGGCTCCTCGCCCTGCCCGCCACCCGGGCCGAGCATGCGG
>NZ_JBFRER010000110.1:0-26224 GCF_052114405.1 Streptomyces sp. M-16
GCCACCGGACCGGGAGCACCCGCACGGGGCCCCGTACCGCCCGGCGCCACCCGGCCCGGTCAGGCCGGGCGGCGACGGGCCGCCGGCGGGCCGGGCGTCGGATCCGGCGGCTCCGGCAACGGCCCCGCCCCGCTCGGACGGTTCCTCGCCAAAGCCGCCGCCGTCACCGCCGGACTGACCGCCGCCGGAGCCGTCTTCGGCCTCGTCCGCGACCAGACCATCGCGCACCTCTTCGGCGCCGGACACGACAGCGACGCCTTCCTGATCGCCTGGACCGTCCCCGAAATGGCCTCGACCCTGCTGATCGAGGACGCCATGGCCCTGCTGATGGTGCCCGCCTTCAGCCAGGCCCTCGCCCGCCGCGCCGCCAGCCGGGCCGGCCTCACCCGCAGGCAGGCCCGCGCGGCCGACCCCGTACGGCTCCTCGTCGGGGCGACCCTGCCGCGGCTCGCCGTGTTCCTGGCCGCCGTCGCCTCCGTACTGATCGTCGCGGCCCCGCTCGTCGTCGGACTGCTCGCCCCCGGCCTGCCCGACCCCGAACTGGCCGTCCAGTGCACCCGGATGACCGCCCTCACCGTGCTCACCTTCGGCGTCGCCGGCTACTTCAGCGCCGCCCTGCGCGCCCACCGCTCCTTCGTCCCGCCCGCCGCGATCTACGTCTCGTACAACGTCGGGATCATCGGCACGATGGTCGCCCTCCACGCCCTGTGGGGGGTGCGCGCCGCCGCCGCCGGAGTCGCCGTCGGCGGACTGCTGATGGTCCTCGTCCAGCTCCCCGCCTTCATCCGCAACGTCGGCTTCGGACCGACCCGCGCCAAGGGAGCCCCCCGCAGCCAGCGCGACCGGGACCGGCCCACCCTCATCGCCTTCGGACTCATCGCCCCCGTCATCTTCTTCGCCGTCTTCCGGCAGTCCCAGGTCCTCGTCGAACGCTTCCTCGCCGCCTCCCTCCCCCCGGGCGCCATCTCGCACCTCAACTACGCGCAGAAGGTCGCGCAGATGCCGATGGTGCTCTCCCTGATGATCTGCACCGTCACCTTCCCCGTCGTCGCCCAGGCCATGGCCGGCGGGGAACGCGAGAAGGCCCGGCGCCGGGTGGAACAGGACCTCGCCCTCGCCTCCCTCGCCGTCCTCATCGGCAGTGCCCTCGTCATCGGCTACGCACCGCAGATCATCCAGGTCCTCTTCGAACGCGGCGCCTTCACCCACCGCGACACCCTCGCCACCGCCGACGTCATGCGCGTCTACGGACTCGGGCTCCTCGGCCACTGCCTCGTCGGAGCGCTTTCCCGGCCCTTCTTCTCGACCGCCCGGCCCACCTGGTTCCCGGCGCTCGCGATGGGCGCCGGGCTGCTCGTCAACATCGTGGCCGGAGCCCTCGCCGTCGGCTGGTGGGGCACCTACGGCATCGCCGCCGCCAACGCCGCCGGCATCTCCACCACCGCCGCCCTCCTGCTCACCGGGCTCGGCTCCCGCATCGTCGCCATCCAGGTCCGCCGCGTCGCCCTCAGCATCGGACGACTCGCCGTCGCCGCCGTCGCCGCCGGCGGCACCGGCTGGCTCGCCGGCCCGATGATCGCCGACCCCATGCTCAGCGCCGCCCTCGGCTGCCTGCTGGTCCCGGCCATGTTCGGAGCCACCGGCATGGCCATGCGGGCCATCGAAGTCACCGCCCTGCCCGCCCAGCTCACCCAGATCGCCTCCCGGCTCACCACCCGCCTGACCCAGCTCACCCAGAGGTTCCGCAATGTCCGCTGACACCGACACGGCACCCCCCGCCGTGGAGGGACCCGCCCGCCGGTCCGCATCGCCGTGGGTCCTGATGTACCACTCGGTCGCCGAGTTCACCGACCCCGCCGAGGACCCGTACGGGATCACCGTCACCCCCGGCGCCCTGGAGGCCCAGCTGCAGTGGCTGCGCGCCCGGAAACTGCGCGGGGTGTCCGTCGGCGAACTGCTGCGGGCCCGCGCCGCCGGACAGGGGCGCGGCCTCGTCGGACTCACCTTCGACGACGGCTACACCGACTTCCTCACCGGCGCCCTGCCCCTGCTGCGCCGCTACGACTGCACCGCCACCCTGTTCGTCCTGCCCGGACGGCTCGGCGTCGACAACGTGTGGGACCCGCTCGGCCCGCGCAAGTCCCTCCTCACCGCCGAGGGGATCCGCGAAGCCGCCGCCGACGGAGCGGAGATCGGCTCGCACGGACTGCTCCACCAGGACCTCACCACAGCCCCCGACGACGTCCTGCGGCAGGAACTGCGCGGCAGCCGCGACCTGCTGCGCGAACTGACCGGCAGCCTCCCCCACGGCTTCTGCTACCCCTACGGACACCTCGACGCCCGCGTCGTCGAAGCCACCCGGGCCGCCGGATACGCGTACGCCTGCGCGATCACCCCGGGCCGGCTCACCGGCCCGCACGCCCTGCCCCGCACCCACGTCAGCCAGGCCGACGGCCGCGGCCGGATGCGGATCAAGCAGCTGCGCCACCGGGTGCGCGAACTGCGGCGGGTGATCCTGCCGTGAAGGCCCTCCACGTCATCACCGGACTCGGCGTCGGCGGCGCCGAGCAGCAACTGCGGCTCCTGCTGCGCCACATGCCGATGCCCTGCGACGTCCTGACCCTCACCAACCCCGGGCCGGTCGCCGAAGGACTGCGCGCCGACGGCGTCCGGGTCGTCCACCTGGGCATGCGCGGCAACCGCGACCTGGGCGCCCTGCCCCGCCTGGCCCGCTTCATCCGGCACGGCCGCTACGACCTGGTCCACACCCACCTCTACCGGGCCTGCCTCTACGGGCGCCTCGCCGCCCGGCTCGCCGGAGTACGGGCCGTCGTCGCCACCGAACACTCCCTCGGCGGGGCCGAGATCGAAGGCCGCCCCCTGACCGGCGGGGTCCGGGCCCTCTACCTGGCCGGCGAACGGCTCGGCTCCGCCACCGTCGCCGTATCGGACACCGTGGCGGCCCGCCTGGAGGGCTGGGGCGTGCCCGCCGCCCGCATCCACGTGGTCCCCAACGGGATCGAGGCCGCCCGCTTCCGCTTCGACGAAGGAGCCCGCCGCGCCACTCGGGCCCGCACGGGGCTGCCCGAACGGGCCTTCGTGGTCGGCGGGGTCGGCAGGCTGGTGCCCGGCAAGCGGTTCGACGTGCTCGTCCGGGCCGTCGCCGCGCTGCCCGGCGCCCACCTGCTCCTCGCCGGGGACGGGCCGGAGCGGGCCGCGCTGCGCACGCTCGCCGCCGAACTCGGCGCGCAGGGCCGCATCCACCTCCTGGGGGAGCGCGACCCGCTCGGCGACAGCCCCGACGGCCGCACGCCCGGGATCCCCTCCCTGCTCGCCGCCATGGACGTCTTCGTGTCCCCCTCCACGGAGGAGGCCTTCGGGCTCGCCGTGGTCGAGGCCCTGGCCGCCGGACTCCCCGTGCTCCACGTGACCTGCCCCGCCATCGACGACCTCCCCGCCGCGCAGGCGCCCGGGGCGCGGCGGATCGGGCCCGGCACGGAGGAACTCGTCGCCGCCCTGCGCGGGCAGATGGAAGCGGGCGCCCGCCGGCTCCCCGCGCCCCCGGTGGTACGCCGCTACGACATCGCCCGCACCGCCCGGCAGCTCCTCGACGTCTACTCCCTGGCCCTGGCCGCCCCGGTACCGGCGGCACCGGCACCGGCTCCGGCTCCGGGTGCGGCACCGGTACCGGCATCCCAGGCCGTGCCCGGCCCCGAGGGGGCCGACCGCGCCCCGGCTCCGGCTCCGGCTCCGGACCCGGACCCGGCCACAGCCACGGCCCAGGCCGCCTCCGCCGTCCCGGTCAGCCGGCGGGTGTTCGTCGCGCGGGTGGCCGGGGGAGCGGCCGCCGCCGCCGCGCTCGCGACCGTCGGGACGGGCACCTACGGGGTGCTCCGCGGCCCGCGCGTCAAGCGCGTCCGGGTCCCGCTCGCCCGGCTGCCCCGCGCGGCGCACGGGTTCCGGATCGCCGTCGTCAGCGACGTCCACCTCGGACCGGTCCTCGGCCGGGCGCACACCCAGCGCATCGTCGACACCGTCAACCGCACGCAGCCCGACCTCATCGCCGTCGTCGGCGACCTCGTCGACGGCAGCGTCCACGACCTCGGCCCGGCYGCCGAACCGCTGCGCCTGCTGCGCTCGCGCCTCGGCTCGTACTTCGTCACCGGCAACCACGAGTACTTCTCCGGCGCCCGGCAGTGGGTCGACCACGTCCGCGAGCTCGGCCTGATCCCCCTGGAGAACGCCCGCCGCGAACTGCCCCACTTCGACCTCGCCGGGGTCAACGACGTGCAGGGGGAGAGCGAGGGCCACGGCCCCGACTTCCGCGCGGCCCTCGGGGACCGCGACCGCTCCCGTACCGCGGTCCTCCTGGCCCACCAGCCGGTGGTCATCCACGACGCCGTCCGGCACGGCGTGGACCTCCAGCTCTCGGGGCACACCCACGGCGGCCAGCTGTGGCCCGGCAACTACCTGGCCGAGCTGGCCAATCCGACCGTCGCGGGCCTGGAGCGCTACGGCGACACCCAGCTCTACGTGTCCCGCGGAGCCGGTGCCTGGGGCCCGCCCGTCCGGGTCGGAGCGCCGTCCGACATCACGGTGGTGGAACTCGCCTCGTACCAGGCCTGACCAGGCCCGACCGGGCATCGCGGACCTTCCCGCGGCTGGTCTCCCGGCGGGTCCCGGTGCTGCCGATCCGGCAGGAGGAGGACCACGTCGTGTCCCGCGGGGCCGTCACCGGCGCGCAGTACCCCTCCGACGGCACGGGCGTGGGGCGCCTGGGGGAACTCAACCGGCCGTGGCCACCGGGGCGGCGGCGGTGTCCCCGTGCGCCAGCAGGAGGGTGCGCAGGGCCTCGGCGACCGTCCGTGAGGTGTCCCGGTCCAGGGGGGCCAGCAGCTCCGCGTAGTGCTTGAGGTGCTCCTCCATCACGCTCTCGCAGAGCGTGCGGCCCGGCTCGGTCAGCCGGATCCGCACCGAGCGGCGGTCGGCGGCGTCACGGACCCGCTCGACCAGGCCCTTGGCCTCCAGCCGGTCGATCCGGTTGGTGATCGCGCCCGAGGTCACCATCGCGGCCGGCACCAGCGCGCCGGCGGTCAGCGCGTACGGCGGGCCCGAGCGGCGCAGGCTGGCGAGCACGTCGAACTCGCCCACCTCCAGGCCGTGTCCGGCCATGAAGACCTTCAGCTGCTTGTCGATGATGCGCGTCATCCGCTGGATGCGGGCGAGCACCTCGATCGGCCAGAGCTCCTCCGCGAGGTCGGGGCGCTCCGTCTGCCACTGGCCGATGAACGTGGCCACCGTGTCCTTCTCCATGCCCACAGAATACCTCAACGTTAAGACACTTGACGTTGAGGTAGTCGCTCTGTTTTTATTTCAACGTTGAGATTGTCAAGGTTGAGATGTGAAGGGGAGTGGGTCATCCATGACGGTCACCACCACCACCACCGCGGGTACCGCGAAAGCCGCCGGGAAGGGCGCCCGGGGGGCCGACGGGAAGGCCGCCGGGACGGCCGGCGCCGCGCCCGCCGGGGCGCCCGTCCCCGTCCTGTGGCTCGCCCTGCTGGCCACCCCCATCGCCGCCGGGGCCAACGCGCCGGTGCTGATCCTCCCGGAGATGGCCGCCTCCCTCGGGGTGTCCGCCGGTACCGCCGCCTGGCTGCTCACCGCCTTCGGCTGGGCCATGGCCGTCGGCACCCCCCTGCTCGCCGGGCTGCTGCGCCGCCGGGGCCTGCGCGCGGTGCTGCGGCTGTCCACCCTGCTCGTCCTGGCCGGCACCCTGCTGGTCGCCGCCTCCCCGTGGCTCCCGCTCACGCTGTTCGGGCGCTGCGCCCAGGCCGCCGGCGGCGCCGGGCTGGTGGCCGCGGCGATCAGCCTCGCCGGCACCGCCCGCCGGATGGGCGTCATCAGCGCCGGGTTCGGGATGCTCGGCGCCGCCGGACCGCTGCTCGGCAAGGCTCTCGCGGACGGGGCGTCCTGGCGGATCGCCCTCACCGTCTCGGCGCTCTCCCTGCTCGCCGTGCCCGCCGTCGGCCGCCGGGCCGGTGCGGCGAACCCGCCCGCGCCCGGCCGCTTCGACGGCCGGGGCGCCGCCCTGCTGACCGGGCTCGCCACCGCCCTGGTCCTGCTGCCGACGGCGCCGCTCGCCGCCCTCGGCGGGGCCCTGGTCGCCGCCGTGCTGCTCGCCCTGCACGTCCGGCGCCACCCCGAGGGGTTCGTGCCCGCCGCCCTGCTGCGCCGGCCCGTCTTCGTGGTCTCGGCCCTGCTGGCGCTCGCCCTGTCGGCGTCCTACTTCACCCTGCTCTTCTCGGTGCCCCGGCTGCTCGCCGACCGGGCCGGCTGGGACACCGCCTCCGCCGGGACCGGACAGCTGGTCGCCCTGCTCGCCGGGTCGGCGCTGTCCTGGCTCCTCGCCGCCGCCTCGGCCCGCATGGGCCGCGCGGCCGTCCGCACGGTGCTCGTCTCCCTCGGGGCCCTCGCCGCCCTCGCCGGGATCTTCGCCACCTGGGGCCCGCTGCTGCTGGTCGCCACCGCGGCGGGGGTCTTCACCGCCAGCGCCGCCAACGCCGTCCTGTCCACCCACGCGGTGGCAGCCGCCCCCGACCCGGCACAGCGGCCTTCCGCCATCGGGCTGTTCACCCTCTGCTACCAGCTGGGCGGCGCCTTCGGCCCGGCCGTCGCCGCCCTGCTGGTCCTGGGCGCCTGACGGGCGGGGGCGAGGCTCCGCGGACCCTCACTCCTCCCCGGGGTGCGGGTCCGAGGCCCGCTTGCCGCGCGAGACCGCCGTCTGGGCCATGCCCGGCAGGAAGTCCGCGAACAGCTCGTGCACCTCGCGCACCAGCGGCCGCAGCACCCGGAACCGGGCCAGGACGATGCCCCGCGTCGTCAGCTGCGCGCCGCGCTCGGCCAGCCGCCGGGACTTCTCGCTGTCGGGGGAGCGGTCGAAGACCCAGTACAGGACCAGGCCCATCTGCGAGAGCCACATCAGCTCGGGCAGGACGTCGGCCAGTTCGGCCGGCACCTTGGTCTTCGCCCCGGCCAGCACCTCGCGGTGCATGTCGATCGCCGCGTTGCGCGCCGGTTCCGATTCGGGGGAGAAGGGGCTGAGCGGACTCTCGGGGTCCGCCGCGTTCTTGAAGAACTGCGAAGCGAACTCGTGGTACGGCGCCGCGATGTCCAGCCAGCTCGTCAGGACGCCCGCGAGCCGCTTCTGGAGATCGGTCTCCTGGTCCAGGATCGGCCGGACCGCCTTCTGGTGCGCGGCGCCGATCCGGTCGTAGAAGCCCTGGACCAGGTGTTCCTTCGACTCGAAGTAGTAGTAGGCGTTGCCGACCGAGACCCCGGCCTCCTTGGCGATCCCCCGCATGGTCGTCTTGTCGAAGCCGCGCTCCTGGAAGAGCCTGAGTGCGGTTTCGAGGATGAGCGTGCGGGTCTGCTCGCTCTTGGGCGCCTTCTGATCTGTCACGGTGTCCGACCTTATCGGGGTGCGGAGCACTGCTCGCCACAGGCCGGTTCTCCGGGATCCGTAGTGGAGTCGGTACGTACCGCGTGCCGGACGGCGGCGGCCGTGTACATGGCGGCCTTCGCGAAGGGCCGGCCGGCCGGAGTGGCCAACCAGTCCGCCTTCGGCCGGTGTTCGGTCAGCGCCCACAGGCACACGATGAAGGCGTCCGTCCCGGTCCACACCTGTCCCTGGTCCCCGACCACGGTGATCTCCCGCAGGGTCTCGGCGTGGTTGAGCCGGGGAAAGCGCCGCCAGGCCTCGGCGGACGCGGCGGGCACGAACAGGAGCGGTACGAGGTGGCGCTGCCCGAGCAGCCAGTGCCGGATGTGCACGCACACCGCACAGTTCGCGTCGTAGAGGACGGTCAGGTGGCGCATGGCGCCCCGTGCGGTCCGCGCCACCGGTCAGGCCCCGGCCGGAGCGGTCCAGGCCTGCGGGGCGACCGGCGGGGTCTGCCGGCGCTCCATGATCCCGCGGCGGCGCATCTTGTTGAGCACCCACACGTTGCCGAGGTGCATGACGCCGAGGACGAGCAGGACGACGCCGATCTTCACCGACAGTGCCTCGAAGAGGCCGCGGGCTTCGAGGACCGATTCTCCCGAGCGCAGGTAGAGGGTCACGAAGCCGATGTTCACGAGGTAGAACCCGACCACCAGGAGGTGGTTGACGGCGTCCGCGAGCTTCTCGTTGCCCTGCAGCACGTCGCCGATGAAGACGCGGCCGTTGCGGCTGAGCGTACGGGCCACCCAGATGGTGAGTCCGATGCTGATGACCAGGTAGATGACGTACGCGACCACGGTGAGGTCCATCGCCCTCAACCCCCTTTGAACATGTTCAACTGCTGACGTCGATGACTCTAGACCTCTTTTTGAACAGGTTCAAGCCTTCCGTTCGCCCGTCTCCCCCGGCAGTCGCCGTGCGATGCTGGGAGGCATGAACCTGGAGGACCTGGTCCGACTGCGCCGTGCCCGGGACGCGATGGACCGCGACTACGCGCAGCCGCTCGACGTCCCGGCACTGGCCAAGGTCGCCCTCATGTCACCCGGGCACTTCTCCCGCAGCTTCCGCGCCGCCTACGGGGAGACCCCCTACAGCTACCTGATGACCCGCCGCGTCGAGCGGGCCAAGGCCCTGCTGCGCCGCGGCGACATGAGCGTGACGGACGTCTGCTTCGCGGTCGGCTGTACCTCGCTCGGGTCCTTCAGCTCCCGCTTCAGCGAACTCGTCGGCGAGAGCCCCAGCGCTTACCGGGCCCGCTCCCACGAGGACGGCGCCGCGGTTCCGGCCTGCGTCGCGAAGGTCTCCACGCGACCGGTCAGGAACGGAGAAGCGAAATCGGCCGCCCCCTCGTAGCGTCGAGGCATGACCATCAACCTCTCGCAGTGCTTCATCACCGTCGACGACCACGACAAGGCGCTCACCTTCTACCGCGACATCCTGGGCCTGGAGGTCCGCAACGACGTCGGGTTCGAGGGGATGCGCTGGGTGACCGTGGGGTCCCCCGAGCAGCCCGACGTGGAGATCGTCCTCGAACCCCCGCTCGCCGACCCCGGCGCCTCGCCCGCCGACCGCCAGGCGATGGCGGAACTGCTGGCCAAGGGCCTGCTGCGCGGTGTGATCTTCTCCACCGACGACGTCGACGCCACCTTCGAACGCCTCCGGGCGGCCGGCGCGGACGTGCTCCAGGAGCCGATCGACCAGCCGTACGGCGTCCGTGACTGCGCCTTCCGCGACCCGGCGGGCAACATGCTCCGCTTCAACCAGCCCCGCAAGGCCTAGGGACCAGAACCAGAGGGAGACACCACACGATGAGCAGGGCCACGAGGACGGGCACGCCGGCGCCGGAGCCGCACGCGGCGGACAGTCACGATCTGATCCGGGTGCACGGCGCACGCGTGAACAACCTCAAGGACGTCAGCGTCGAGCTCCCCAAGCGCCGCCTGACGGTGTTCACCGGTGTCTCCGGCTCCGGCAAGAGCTCCCTGGTCTTCGGCACCATCGCCGCCGAGTCGCAGCGGCTGATCAACGAGACCTACAGCGCCTTCGTCCAGGGCTTCATGCCCACCCTGGCCCGTCCCGAGGTCGACGTGCTCGAAGGGCTGACGACCGCGATCATCGTCGACCAGCAGCGGATGGGCGCCGACCCCCGCTCCACGGTCGGCACCGCCACCGACGCCAACGCCATGCTCCGCATCCTCTTCAGCCGCCTCGGACAGCCGCACATCGGCTCGCCCAAGGCCTTCTCCTTCAACGTCGCCTCGATCAGCGGCGCGGGCGCGGTCACCGTGGAGCGCGCGGGACAGACCGTCAAGGAGCGCCGCAGCTTCAGCATCACCGGCGGCATGTGCCCGCGCTGCGAGGGCCGCGGCTCCGTCAGCGACATCGACCTCACCGCGCTCTACGACGACACCAAGTCCCTGAACGAGGGCGCGCTCACCATCCCCGGCTACAGCATGGACGGCTGGTACGGCCGCATCTTCGCGGGCTGCGGCTTCTTCGACCCGGACAAGCCGATCCGCACGTACACCAAGCGGGAACTGCAGGACCTGCTCCACAAGGAGCCGACCAAGATCAAGGTCGACGGGATCAACCTGACCTACGAAGGCCTCATCCCCAAGCTCCGCAAGTCGATGCTGGCGAAGGACGTCGACGCCCTCCAGCCGCACATCCGGGCCTTCGTCGAGCGGGCGGTCGCCTTCACCGTCTGTCCCGAGTGCGACGGCACCCGGCTCAGCGAGGGAGCCCGGTCCTCGAAGATCGGGGGAATCTCCATCGCCGACGCCTGCGCGATGCAGATCAGCGACCTCGCCGCATGGGTCGGCGCCCTCGACGAACCCTCGGTGGCCCCGCTCCTGACCACACTGCGCCAGACCCTCGACTCGTTCGTGGAGATCGGGCTGGGCTACCTCTCGCTCGCCCGGCCGGCGGGCACGCTCTCGGGCGGCGAGGCGCAGCGCGTCAAGATGATCCGCCACCTAGGCTCCTCGCTCACCGACACCACCTACGTCTTCGACGAGCCCACCACGGGCCTGCACCCCCACGACATCCAGCGGATGAACGGCCTGCTGCTGCGCCTGCGGGACAAGGGCAACACCGTCCTCGTCGTGGAGCACAAGCCGGAGGTCATCGCGATCGCCGACCACGTCGTCGACCTCGGCCCCGGCGCGGGCTCGGGCGGCGGCACCGTCTGCTTCGAGGGCACCGTCGAGGGGCTGCGGGACGCGGGCACCGTCACCGGCCGCCACTTCGACGACCGGGCCAAGGTCAAGGCGGAGGTCCGCACGCCCACCGGGGCGCTGGAGATCCGCGGCGCGAGCACGAACAACCTGCGGGACGTCGACGTCGACGTGCCCCTCGGGGTGCTCACCGTCGTCACCGGGGTCGCCGGCTCCGGCAAGAGCTCGCTCGTGCACGGGTCGCTGACCGCCGGCTCCGCGGCCGCCGGCGAGGGCGTGGTCTCGATCGACCAGGGCGCGATCCGCGGCTCCCGCCGGAGCAACCCGGCGACGTACACAGGGCTCCTCGATCCGATCCGCAAGGCCTTCGCCAAGGCCAACGGCGTGAAGCCGGCGCTGTTCAGCGCCAACTCCGAGGGCGCCTGCCCCACCTGCAACGGCGCCGGGGTCGTCTACACCGACCTGGCGATGATGGCCGGCGTGGCGGCCCCCTGCGAGGAGTGCGACGGCAAGCGGTTCCACGCCTCGGTGCTGGAACACCGCTTCGGGGGGCGCGACATCAGCGAGGTGCTGGCGATGTCGGTCACCGAGGCCGAGGAGTTCTTCGGCGACGGAGAGGCCCGTACCCCGGCCGCGCACCGCATCCTCACCCGGCTCGCCGACGTCGGCCTCGGCTACCTCAGCCTCGGCCAGCCGCTCACCACGCTGTCCGGCGGCGAGCGGCAGCGGCTGAAGCTGGCCACGCACATGGGGGAGAAGGGCGGGGTCTACGTCCTCGACGAGCCGACCGCCGGCCTGCACCTCGCCGACGTCGAGCAACTGCTCGGCCTGCTCGACCGGCTGGTCGACTCGGGCAAGTCGGTCATCGTCGTGGAGCACCACCAGGCGGTCATGGCGCACGCCGACTGGATCATCGACCTCGGCCCCGGCGCCGGCCACGACGGCGGGACGGTCGTCTTCGAGGGCACCCCCGCCGACCTGGTGGCCGCCCGCTCCACCCTCACGGCCGAACACCTCGCGGCCTACGTCGGCGCCTGACCGGGGGTGGGTACCCGGCGCCGGGTACCCGCCTAGGGGCGCGTCAGGTCCGCGGTGATCTCCATGCCCTCGGCCGGTCCGTCGGGGAGGGAGACCGGGGTCCCGTACGAGACGGTGGTCTTCGTGGCGTACACGGCCCTCTCCGGGTCCGGTCCGCTGAACACGGTCACCGTGCCCTGGTCGTCGAAGTCGTCGATGACGAGGTAAACGGGGATCCCGGCCTGGGCGTACCAGCGGTGCTTGCGGATGTGGTCCCGGCGGTGGGCCTCCTTGCCGGGGGAGACGATCTCGGCCACCAGGGCGATGCGGGTGGCGTCCACCCCCAGCCCCTCCGCGTCGGGGATCTCGTCAAGGTCCTCGGGGGCCACGAACAGGTCGGGGATGCAGACCTTCCGGCCGCGGATGACATTGCCGTCCTGATAGACGTCGAGCCCGCTGTCCGTCAGCCGGGACTCAAGTGCCCTGCGCAGACGGTGTACGAGGACGGTGTGACGGCGACGGCCGGTGGGAGACACCTCGATGGACCCTTCGATGATCTCGGCCCGGTAGCCCTCCGGAAGGTCCATCGCCTTCCAGGCCTGCCAGAGGACTTCATCGAGACCTGGGTCGCACGGCTCCTCGTGGGCGGGAGCGGACATGGAAAGCACCTCCTCCTCTCAGTGTGGGTGCGGACGGCGCTCCGGTTCAAGCGACGGCGGCGACCGTACCGCCGTCCGTGGGGGCGCTCGTGCGATGAAAGGTTCTTCCGCCCGCCCCTTCACCCCCGGGAGGGAACGGACGCGACGAGGCCCCGCTCCCCCGGACATGTTCCGGGGGAGCGGGGCCTCGTACGTCGGACTGCGCCCGGGAAGGTCAGAAGCGGCGCGTGATGAGTGCGCGCTTGACTTCCTGGATGGCCTTCGTGACCTCGATGCCACGCGGGCACGCGTCGGTGCAGTTGAAGGTCGTGCGGCAGCGCCACACGCCGTCCTTGTCGTTCAGGATCTCCAGCCGCTGCTCGCCGGCCTCGTCGCGCGAGTCGAAGATGAAGCGGTGGGCGTTGACGATCGCCGCCGGGCCGAAGTACTGGCCGTCGTTCCAGAACACCGGGCACGAGGACGTGCACGCGGCGCACAGGATGCACTTGGTGGTGTCGTCGAAGCGCTCGCGGTCCTCGGCGGACTGCAGGCGCTCACGCGTCGGCTCGTTGCCCTTGGTGACCAGGAACGGCATGACGTCGCGGTACGCCTGGAAGAAGGGCTCCATGTCGACGACAAGGTCCTTCATCACCGTGAGGCCCTTGATGGCCTCGACGGTGATCGGCTTCTCCGGGTTGATGTCCTTGATCAGCGTCTTGCAGGCGAGCCTGTTCTTGCCGTTGATCCGCATCGCGTCGGAGCCGCAGATGCCGTGCGCGCAGGAGCGGCGGAAGGTCAGCGTGCCGTCGAGGTCCCACTTGATCTTGTGGAGACCGTCGAGCACGCGCTCCTTCGGGTCGATCTCGACCTGGAAGTCCTGCCAGGTCGACTCGTCCGAGATCTCCGGGTTGAACCGGCGGATCCGGAACGTGACCGTGATGAACGGCGAGGCGGCGGCCGCCGCCTCCATCTTGTCCAGGGTGGGGGTGGCCATCAGTACTTACGCTCCATCGGCTGGTAGCGGGTGACGACGACGGGCTTGTAGTCCAGCCGGACGGAGTCCTTGCCGTCGGCGCCGACCTCGCGGTACGCCATGGTGTGGCGCATGAAGTTGACGTCGTCGCGGTTCGGGTAGTCCTCGCGGTAGTGACCGCCGCGGGACTCCTTGCGCGCCAGCGCGGACACGGCCATGACCTCGGCCAGGTCGAGCAGGTTGCCCAGCTCGATGGCCTCCAGCAGGTCCGTGTTGAAGCGCTTGCCCTTGTCCTGGACGGACACGTTCTTGTAGCGCTCGCGCAGCTCCGCGATCTTCTCGACCGCGGTCTTGATGGTCTGCTCCGTGCGGAAGACCATCACGCACGCGTCCATCGTCTCCTGGAGCTCCAGGCGCAGGTCGGCGACCCGCTCCGTGCCCGTGGAGTTGCGCAGGTGCTCGACCAGGTCGGCGACCTGCTGCGCCGGGTTCTCCGGCAGCTCGACGAAGTCGTTCTCGGCCGAGTACTTCGCCGCCGCGATGCCGGACCGCTTGCCGAAGACGTTGATGTCCAGCAGCGAGTTGGTGCCCAGGCGGTTGGCGCCGTGCACCGACACGCACGCGACCTCGCCGGCCGCGTACAGGCCGGGGACGACGGTGGTGTTGTCCGCCAGGACCTCACCCTCGACGTTGGTCGGGATGCCGCCCATGGCGTAGTGCGCGGTGGGCTGGATCGGGATCGGGTCCGTGTACGGCTCGATGCCCAGGTAGGTGCGCGCGAACTCCGTGATGTCCGGGAGCTTCGCGTCCAGCTGCTCCGGCGGGAGGTGCGTCAGGTCCAGGTACACGTGGTCGCCGGCGGGACCGCAGCCGCGGCCCTCGCGGATCTCCGTGTAGATGGAGCGCGAGACGACGTCACGGGACGCGAGGTCCTTCATGACCGGCGCGTACTTCTCCATGAAGCGCTCGCCGTCCTTGTTGCGGAGGATGCCGCCCTCACCGCGGGCGCCCTCCGTCAGCAGGATGCCCATGCGCCAGATGCCCGTCGGGTGGAACTGGAAGAACTCCATGTCCTCCAGCGGCAGGCCGCGGCGGTAGCAGGCCGCCTGGCCGTCACCCGTGAGGGTGTGCGCGTTGGAGGTCACCTTGAAGAACTTGCCGGTGCCGCCGGAGGCGTAGATGACGGCCTTCGCCTGGAAGATGTGGATCTCGCCGGTGGCCAGCTCGTAGGCGACCACACCGGCGGACTTCTGCACGCCGTCGACCTCGACCAGCAGCTGGTCCAGGACGTAGAACTCGTTGAAGAACTCCACGCCCTCCTTGACGCAGTTCTGGTACAGCGTCTGGAGGATCATGTGGCCCGTGCGGTCCGCGGCGTAGCAGGACCGGCGGACCGGCGCCTCACCGTGGTTGCGGGAGTGGCCGCCGAAGCGGCGCTGGTCGATGGTGCCGTCCGGGGTGCGGTTGAACGGCAGGCCCATCTTCTCGAGGTCGAGGACCGCGTCGATGGCCTCCTTCGCCAGGATCTCGGCGGCGTCCTGGTCGACCAGGTAGTCACCACCCTTGACCGTGTCGAAGGTGTGCCACTCCCAGTTGTCGTCCTCCACGTTGGCCAGCGCGGCGGCCATGCCGCCCTGCGCGGCGCCCGTGTGGGAGCGGGTGGGGTACAGCTTCGTCAGCACGGCGGTGCGGCTGCGCTTCGTCGCCTCGATGGCGGCGCGCATGCCCGCGCCACCGGCGCCGACGATGACGGTGTCGTACTTGTGGATCTTCATGGGATTCGCCTCAGCCCCGTTGCCTAGCGGATGTTCGGGTCGAAGGTGAAGATCACCAGCGTGCCCAGAAGGATGGTGAACACCGTGGCGGTGTAGAGCAGGCCCTTCAGCCACAGCCGCGTGTTGGCGCGCTCCGCGTAGTCGTTGATGACGGTACGCAGACCGTTGGCGCCGTGCAGCATGGCCAGCCACAGCATCAGCAGGTCCCAGACCTGCCAGAACGGGGATGCCCAGCGGCCGGCGACGAAGGCGAAGCCGACCTTGGAGACGCCGCCGTCCAGCACCAGCTGGATGAGCAGGTGGCCGATGACCAGGACGACCAGGACGATGCCCGAGAGGCGCATGAAGAGCCACGCGGCCATCTCGAAGTTGCCGCGGGTCGAACGGGGCGTCTTGCCGGTCCGCTTGCGCGGGGCCTCGATGTACGGCGCCGGGTTCTCGACGTCGTAGAGGGAGACGCCCTCGACGTCACCGATCGCCCGGGCGGAAGAAGTGTCAGAAGACATGCGTGTCACTCCCCGAACAGAACGCGGTAGGCGTGGCCGAGGACGGGGTAGATGGCCATGACCATCGTCAGGATCCAGACGCCCACGACGGTCCAGAGCATCTGCTTCTGGTAGCGGGGGCCCTTGGACCAGAAGTCCACGGCGATGACACGGAGACCGTTGAGCGCGTGGAACAGGATGGCGGCGACGAGGCCGTACTCCAGCACTGCGACGATCGGAGTCTTGTAGGTAGCCACGACATCGTCGTACGCCTCAGGGGAGACGCGGACGAGAGCGGTGTCGAGGACGTGTACGAACAGGAAGAAGAAAATGAGGACGCCGGTGACTCGATGAGCCACCCAGGACCACATTCCTTCCCGGCCGCGGTACAACGTTCCAGCCGGCACGGAAAACCCTCCGGAAGCGGGGCGGGGGCCAGCCGGCTTCTTTGTCGGTCGGGCCCGGCCGGGTACGGTCCTCCGGCCCCGGACATCGTAGCGACGCTTTGTCGGTTCCCTTGCGCCGGGTCCATCGGTGTGATCAAACAGGCACGGACGGACTATCCCACAGGGGCGAATAGCCCGGAATCGGCCTCGGACAGCCCATCGCCGGGGTCCTGTCCGAGAGGGGCCGCCAGCCGGGCCAGCAGCCGGGTCAGCCGGGACCGGGCGACCATGCGCAGCTCGTCCGCCGCGATGGAGCGTTCCTCGTCCACCTCGTGGGCGAGCCTGCGGCGGATCGCGGCCAGCAGCTGGTCCACCCGCTCCTCCGGCGGGTGCCCGTCCAGGCAGATCACGAAGGCGTGGCCGAAGGTCCGCTCGTACTCCGCCCGCGCCGCGTCGAGCGCGAGGAGGGCCGCGTACGGGGCCCCGTGGCCCAGCTCGGCCGAGGACTCCCGCGCCAGCGCCTCCGTCAGGTCGCCCTGGGACATGTCGTACGAGGCCTCGTCGACCGCCGCCAGCAGCGACGCGGTGTCCGGGTACGGGCGGTGGGCGGCCACCCGCTGCGCCCACCGCGGGCTGCCGCAGCAGTGCGTCAGGGCCGTCCGGGCGGTGCCGGGGGGCAGCGAGTTGAAGTGCGTCAGCCCGGTGCCTGGGGCGGAGACCGGGCCGCGGACCTGTGCCGGAAGGTGGCTGGACAGCGGAGTTCTCCTCGGGGCCTGGCGTGGGTGTGCCGCCACGCTAGCGATCTCCGAGGGGGAGTGTCCCGCCGATAGGGGGATTTCACCCGTAAGTGAGCCGAAAGGATGACACCGGCAGGGGTGTGAACAGGCGGGAAGCAGGGGAGGGCGACCGAGGCCGCCACCCCCCACAGGAGAGGCCCCGGTCGCCATCCGTCACGGACTCGTGCGACAAGCCCGTACCCCTGTCAGCGCCCGGAGTGCGTTTTGTGTCACACCCCGCTCCGCGCAGGGTCGGTTGCTGGTTGTACAACTCGTGGACGAGAGGTGCGTGAAAGCCGTAACGTGCGGATTTGCGCCACACGTACAGGACGTCGAACGGGTTGGGGACTTTGCTGGGGGACGACGCGGAGCTGACCGCCGCGGTGCTCGCGGCACAGGACGGCGACGAAAGCGCGTTCCGGACTGTGTACCGCACCGTGCACCCACGCCTGCTCGGATACGTGCGCACGCTCGTCGGTGACGGCGACGCCGAGGACGTGACCTCCGAGGCCTGGCTGCAGATCGCCCGCGACCTCGACTCCTTCACCGGTGACGCCGACCGCTTCCGCGGCTGGGCCGCCCGCATCGCCCGCAACCGGGCCCTCGACCACATCCGCATGCGCGGCCGGCGCCCCGCCATCGGCGGCGACGAGAGCGAGCTCAGCGGACGCGCCGCCGACTGCGACACGGCCGGCGAGGCGATGGAGGCCCTGTCCACCGGCCGCACCATGGCCCTGATCGCGCAGCTCCCGCAGGACCAGGCGGAGGCCGTCGTCCTGCGCGTGGTCGTCGGCCTGGACGCGAAGAGCGCCGCCGAGACCCTCGGCAAGCGGCCCGGCGCCGTCCGCACGGCCGCGCACCGGGGGCTCAAGAAGCTCGCCGAACTGCTGACCGCCGAGTTCGGGTCCGCGGGCCCCGTGGACGGGGAAGCGGAACGCGGCGCGGATCCCGTCCGGCGGGTCGGCCATAATGCCGGTGACCAGGCCCGGGAGCGCGACCTCGACGCCGTGCCCGCGCAGCGGGCGCGAAGTGCGGGCCTGGCGGGACCAACCGGTGTGACGCATTCACGTTGGCGGACGCAGAAGGACATGTGATGGCCGACGAGCACAACGCGTGGCTGGACAAGGCCGCGGCGGACGAGCTGCTGTGCCCGGGGGCCGGCCCCGTCGCCTCCGGCGCCGATCCGCGCGCCAGGGCCGAGGCCGCCCGGCTGCGCGCCGCCCTCGACGCCCTGACCCCCTCCCGTCCCGGTGCGGGCGAGCTGCCCGGCGAGGCCGCCGCCGTGGCCGCCTTCCTGGCCGCGCGCGCCGCGGCGCCCGAGGCCGTCCGGCCCGGCGTGCGGGGCGCGGGGGACGACTGCGAACCGCTGGTCGACCTGGCCCCGATACCCCGCGTACGGATCCCCGCGCAGCGGCGCGGCGGAGCCCCCGTGCGCTTCGGGCTGGCCGCCGCGCTGGCCGGCGTCGCCGTCGGCGGGATCGCCGCCGCCGCGGCCGGCGGCCTGCTTGACCGTGTGACGCATCACACCGCGGGCCCCGCCCCCGCCGTGTCGATCAGCGCCGGTCCCGATCCGGCGCCCGCCGCGGACACCACCGGCCCCCACCTCGTCCCGCAGCCGCGGCCCACCCCGCTGCGCAGCGGAGAGGGCATGCCGTCCGCCGGCCCGGGCGCCTCCCGGATGCCCGGTACGGAGACCCGTACGATCCCCGGCGTCCCCACGGGCAGCCTGTCCCTGCCGCCCGGCACCGCGGGCACGGGTGCGGGATTCGGCGCGGGGACCGGTACGGACGGCGGTCGCGACAAGGTCCCCGACAGGTCGACCGGCGGCAAGGACCGCGAGCCGGACACCCAGGTCAAGCCTGCCGACCTGTGCCAGGCCTACCGCTCGGGGCGGATGGACGACGACCGCCGCGAGCGCCTGTCCCAGCTCGCCGGAGCCCCGGCGAAGATCGCGCGCTTCTGCGAGGCCCTGCTGGACGGGGTCCGCGACGGCCTGCCGCAGAGCGGCGCCGTCGACCCGGGCAGCGCCCTGCTCCCGACGCAGACCCCCAAGGCGGGCGGCGCGCTGGGCTTCCGCAGCCGCTGATCCCGCAGCCGCTGATCCCGCGCCCGCTGACCCGTGCCTGCTGACCCGTGCCTGCTGACCCGTGCCTGCTGATCAGCTCCCGCTGATCCCGGACCCGCTGATCCCGGACCCGTTGGTTCCCCACCCGTTCGGCCGCGGCCCCGTGCTGCCGCTTGGCTGAAAATCGCCGTAGTTTCCGGCCCGGAACGGGGGTCTGCCCCGGCTGCCGAAACGTTGTGGCAACGCCCCGCACGGAGGGCAGTAACACTTTCCGCACCCCCGGCGCAGTACATATTGAGCCGACTGGTCATCGGCCGCGCATGAGCCGGGGTTCCCCCCGTACCCCTGGGCTCTGCGCAACCGGCGCGGGCGGGGCACGTTCCCCCGGCCCTGCCCGCGCCCTCAATCCGCTACCGGGTTCACCAGTAGACGACGACCTTGTCGCCCACCTTCACCTGGTCGAACAGCGCCGACAGCTTGGCCTTGTCCCGGACGTTCACGCAGCCGTGCGAGGCACCGGCGTAGCCGCGGGCCGCGAAGTCCGACGAGTAGTGCACCGCCTGGCCCTCGCTGAAGAACATCGAGTACGGCATCGACGTGTGGTAGATCGTCGACGTCCACTCCTTGGCCTTCCACCCCACCTGGAACTCGCCCTCGCGGGTCGGGGTGTTCTCCGAACCGAAGCGCACGTCCATGGTGGAGACCACCTTGCCGTCGATCATCCAGGCGAGGGTCCGGCTCTCCTTACTGATGCACATGACCCGGCCGTGCATGCAGCGCGGGTCCGGGGCGTCGACCTCGTTGGTGGTCGGCGGGCGCAGCTCGTCCTCCGAAGGCTTCTTGGTGAGGCCCTGGACCTTCTGCCAGGTGGCCTCGTCCACCGAACCGGTCGCGGCGAGCCCGTGCTGGGACTGGAAGGTCTTGACCGCGGCGGTCGTCTTCGAGCCGTAGAAACCGGTGGGGGCCGTCGAGACCAGCTTGAGCTGGCGCAGCCGGGCCTGGAGTTCGCGGATCTGCTCGCTCTCGTCCCCGTTCGCCATGATCGGCTTCACGCCGGGGGAGGAGGACGGCGCGGAGGCCGACGGGGAGGGCGACTGCGACGGCGACGGCGACGCCGCGGGCGAGGACGCCCCCGCCTTGCCGTCGTCCGGGGTGGAGGGGGAGGCCGCGGGCGAACTCCCCGCCACCGGCGAGGACGGCGACGCCGGCCCGGCGCCGGATTTCTGGGGGCCGCAGCCGGTCGCTGCCAGCGCGACCGCCGCGGCCAGGCCGAGCGTACGGATCATGACTCTCTGGCGGTTCATCCCGGTCCCCCGATTCGACGTCGTGTATCTAGGTGATGCTTCGTGGGCGTGGACAGTTGCGGACGTTCACCCGTTGTTGCCCCATTGTGACCAGCGGCCGCCGCGGGCACGGTTGTACCGGCCCCCGGCCGGCCGGCAGCACGGACACGGAGGAATCGCGTCATGGTCCGTCCCGCACCACGCAGCGAGAGCGGCGTTCCGATCGAACCGGTCTACGGGCCCGAGGACCTGACGGGCTGGGACCCGGCGGTGAGCCTGGGGGAGCCCGGGGCGTACCCGTACACCCGGGGGATCCACCCCACCATGTACACCGGGCGCCCCTGGACGATGCGCCAGTACGCCGGGTTCGGCACGGCGGCCGAGTCCAACGCCCGCTACCGGCAGCTCATCGAGGGCGGCGGGACCGGGCTGTCCGTGGCCTTCGACCTGCCCACCCAGATGGGGCACGACTCCGACGCCCCGCTCGCCCGCGGGGAGGTCGGCAAGGTCGGGGTGGCCGTCGACTCCGTCGAGGACATGCGCACGCTCTTCGAGGGGATCCCCCTCGACCGGGTCTCCACCTCGATGACCATCAACGCGCCGGCCGCCCTGCTGCTGCTCATGTACCAGCTCGTCGCCGAGGAGCGGGGCATCGATCCCGCACTGCTGACGGGCACCGTACAGAACGACATTCTGAAGGAGTACATCGCGCGCGGGACGTACATCTTCCCGCCCGGCCCCTCCCTGCGGCTGACGGCCGACACCTTCCGCTACTGCCGCGCCGAGATCCCGAAGTGGAACACCATCTCCGTCTCCGGCTACCACATGGCCGAGGCCGGGGCCTCGCCCGTACAGGAGATCGCCTTCACCCTCGCCGACGCCGTCGCGTACGTCCGCGCCGCGCTGGCGGCCGGCATGGAGGTCGACGCGTTCGCGCCCCGGCTGTCGTTCTTCTTCGTCGCCCGCACCACCCTGCTGGAGGAGGTCGCGAAGTTCCGGGCGGCCCGGCGGATCTGGGCCCGGCTGATGCGCGAGGAGTTCGGGGCGCGCGACCCGAAGTCGCTGATGCTGCGCTTCCACACCCAGACCGCCGGGGTCCAGCTGACGGCGCAGCAGCCGGAGCTGAACCTCGTACGGGTGGCCGTGCAGGCGCTGGCCGCCGTACTGGGGGGCACGCAGTCGCTGCACACCAACTCCTTCGACGAGGCCATCGCCCTGCCCACGGAGAAGTCGGCCCGCCTCGCGCTGCGCACCCAGCAGGTGCTCGCGTACGAGACCGACGTCCCGCACACCGCCGACCCCTTCGCCGGTTCGTACGCGGTCGAGCGGATGACGGACGAGGTGGAGGCGGCCGCGCTCGCCCTGATGCGCAGGGTCGAGGAGCTGGGCGGGGCGGTCGCGGCGATCGAGGCGGGCTTCCAGAAGGGGGAGATCGAGGCCAACGCGTACCGGATCGTGCGGGAGCAGGAGGCCGGGGACCGGGTGGTCGTCGGGGTCAACCGGTTCGCCCTCGACCGGGAGGAGCCCTACGAGCCGCTGCGGGTGGACCCGGCGATCGAGGCCCGCCAGTGCGCGGCGCTCGCGCGGCTGCGGGCCGGGCGCGACGGGGCGGCGGTGGACCGGGCGCTGGCCGCGCTGCAGCGGGCGGCGGCCGGGACCGGGGAGAACGTGCTCCCCCCGATGAAGGAGGCGCTGCGGGCGCGGGCCACGGTGGGGGAGGTGTGCGGGGTGCTGCGGGAGGTCTGGGGGGCGTACGAGCCGCGCTGAGGAATGGGACGGAATTCACTGGCGTGACAGGTACGTCCCCATGGGACACTCCTGCACATGCTGGGTGTGACAGATCTTCCTACTTATCTCGCCGCCGTCGTGCTGATCGTGCTGCTGCCGGGACCGAACTCCCTCTACGTGCTCTCCGTGGCCTCGCGGCGCGGGGTGAAGGAGGGCTACAAGGCCGCCTCCGGGGTGTTCACCGGCGACACCGTGCTGATGGTGCTGGCCGCGGTCGGCGCGGGCGCGCTGCTCCAGACCAGCCCGGTCCTGTTCACCGCGGTCAAGGTGCTCGGCGCCGGGTACCTCGGGTGGCTGGCCGCGGGCATGCTGCGCGGCGCCCTGGCGATGTGGCGCGGCCGCCGCGCGCGCGACGAGGAGGCCCCGGCCGGGGAGGAGACCGCCGGCGCCGCCGAGCGGCCGTTCCGGCGGGCGCTGGTGGTGAGCCTGCTCAACCCGAAGGCGATCCTCTTCCTGCTGTCCTTCTTCGTGCAGTTCGTGGACCCGGAGTACCCCTACCCCGCGCTGTCCTTCCTGCTGCTGGGGACCGTCTCCCAGCTGGTCAGCTTCCTCTACCTGTCCACCCTGATATTCACCGGCACCCGCCTCTC
This sequence comes from Streptomyces sp. M-16, assembly GCF_052114405.1. Taxonomy (NCBI): domain Bacteria; kingdom Bacillati; phylum Actinomycetota; class Actinomycetes; order Kitasatosporales; family Streptomycetaceae; genus Streptomyces; species Streptomyces sp. M-16. The sequence continues at coordinate 22,454 of NZ_JBFRER010000110.1, forward strand.
CGCCGCCTTCCGCCGCCGCAAGCGGCTCGCGGCCGGGGCCACCTCGGCGGCCGGCGTGATCTTCCTGGGCTTCGCCGCGAAGCTCGCCGTCAGCTGACCCGGCGCAGACCCCGCCGCAGCCGGTGCACGACCCGGCGCACGGCGGGGCTGCGGGGCAGGAAGGACAGCTGCGCCGGGATCCCGCCCGGCAGGCCCAGCGTGGTGAGCCGGCGGCGGTTGAAGTAGTGCCGGGTCCGCTCGCTCAGGTGCCGGGCCAGATGGGCCTCGGCCCGCTCCCGCCGGCCGGCGAGGATCCGGGGCTGCATGGCGAAGCCGACGGCGGTGACCAGACCGGTCAGGTCCTGCGGGGCACCGGGCCCGTCGCCCGGCGCCGCCGCCAGGTCCGGGACCAGCGCGTCCACCAGCGTCAGCGGGATCCGGTTGCTGTTCTGGTACGGGGCCAGGCGGGCCAGCAGCGGGCCGGTCCCGGTGCGCGCGACCGGGATCCCGTACAGGGCCCGCGCCGTGAGCAGCCCCGTCGAGAAGCAGCCCGCCACCAGCGCGGGGCGCAGCCGCTCGTACAGGGTTTCCGCCAGCACGGGCTGGTCCAGCACCGTCAGCCGCGCCCCGAGGCGTTCGGCCTCCGCCTCCGCCCGCCGGGAGTAGGCCGCCGGGGCGGAGGGGTGCGGTTTGAAGACCAGTTCCCGGTGGCCCCGCTCCCAGGCCCCGCGCACCATCGCGACGTGCAGTTCCTCCTCCTGCGCCGGGGACATCAGGTCCAGCGCGGAGAGGTACTGGCCCAGGAGGAGGGCGCAGGGCTCGCCGGGCTCGTAGCCGCTGTCGTCGGGCAGCCCGGCCAGCTCCGCCAGGACCTTGAGGAAAGAGGGCGCCGGGACCGTCTCCGAGGGCACCCCGAACTCCGTCAGCAGCAGCGGCTCCAGGCCCGGGACCAGGTCCAGGTGGAGCACCCGGCGGACCCGCATGCCGATCTGCGGGTCGAGGCGGAAGCGGGTGGGGCCGTAGGACATCAGCCCGTCGGCGTACACGTCGATCGCCGCGCCCGGGAACAGCCGGCACAGGCTCTGCGCGGGCGGCACCTGGAGGGACTCCACCACCAGCTCGACCCGGTCCCCGCCCAGCCCCCACAGGGCGCGCAGCTGCCGCTCCCACAGCGGGACGTCGTCCGGGCGCGGGGCCCAGGTGCTCGGGTGCTGCGGGGCGAGGACGGCGTTCCAGTCGCGCACCTCGTCGAAGCGGGTCCGCAGCGCCTCGAAGCCCGGCATGGCGTCGATGCCGGGGGTGACCTCGGGGGTGAGGGAGTGGTTGCTGGTCAGCAGGATCCGGCGGGCGGCCGCCGGGAAGGTGCCCGCGTCGAGGGCGGCGGCGAGGGTGGCCGTCCCGTAGAGGGTGGAGGCGAGGAAGACCTGGGTGACGCGGTCGCCGGTCACGCGGTGGTCGGCGTTCACGCCGTGGTCGCCGTTCACGCCGTGGTCGCCGGTCACGCGGCGGCCCCGGCGGCCCCCGCGGCCCCGGTGGCGGGCGTGCGGCGCCGCAGCCTGCGCAGCAGCGCGGAGCGGTCGGCGTCCATCGAGTCGAGCGCCCGTTCCAGCAGGGGCCGCGGCATGCGCCCGAGCGCCTCCGCGCTCATCACACGGAGTTTTTTCGCCACGGCCGGTTCGAACCTTTCGATGGAGCCGATATGGTGCGCGATAATCGCGCAATACGTTCGGACGGCCTTGGGGAGCAGGAGTTCGGATTCCCGGTCCGCGGCGGTGTCCGAAAGCACTTGATCAAATGCTCGAATGAAATCGAGCTGACGCTCGTCCCCGATCTGGGTGAGCGAGGTGGAAATGCCGCGCCGGTAGAAGATTCCGGCCTCGCCGATCGCCGCGAAGGACCGCGCCGTACGGTGCAGCCGCCAGATCCACGGCCGGTCCTCCGCCGTCCGCAGCCCGTCCGTGAAGTGCAGCAGGCCCTGGTCGAGCAGCCGCCGGTGGTACATCCCCGCCCAGGCGTACGGGTAGTCCACCGCCGTGGCCCGCGAGGACGGCAGGATCCCCGCGCGCGGATCGCCCACCACCCCCTGCGGCCCGTACGGCACCCGCTGCACGATCCGCGCCCGGCCCGTCACCTGCACATGGTCGGTACGGACGAAATCGCAGTTCAGGGCCTCGATGGCGGCGAGCGTACGGGCCAGGTGGCCCGGCGCCGGCCAGTCGTCGCCGTCCAGGAAGGCGATGTACTCGCCGCGCGCCGCGTCCAGTCCGGTGTTGCGGGCCGCCGCCAGCCCGCCGTTGCGGTCCCGTCTGAGGTGCACCGCCCCGGGCAGGCCGCCCGCCGCCGCGCGCTCCAGGAGCTCCGGCGTCCCGTCCGTGGAGCGGTCGTCGACCAGCAGGAACTCGAAATCCTCACGCGCGTTGAGTCCGAGTCCCTTCAGGACATCCGGCGCGTACGTCTGCACGTTGTAGAACGGCACGACAACAGAGAGCTTGGGCACCCGCGAGACATTAGGACGCGGCCCGGCATTCACCATGGCCCGGATGCGGATTCCATGTGAACGACGCGGGGCGGGCGCGTTAACCAGGACGCTTTCGCATTTCGTCGACGGGTTGTTAACCCGCCGTTGTGCGCTCGTTGGGCCGATCACCGGAAATGCGGAATAGCTTCTGCCGGGTGCCAGTGCCACTCAGCAGCAGCCGGTCCGGTCAACGCGTCGCCGTACTCGCGGATTCCGACACGCGCTGGAAATGGGGCGCCCTCACCGCCCGCCGCCTCGCCCCCGACGCCCCCGCACCCACCGGGTACGTACTGCGCGGCCGGGCCACCCCCACCGCGCGCCAGCTCGGCGAGGCGGGCGTCGGGGAGGCGGGCTGCGGTCCGGTGGAGGTGACCTGCGCCGAGTTCCTCGCCGAACTCGGCCGCCGGCACTACGACGTGGTCGTCCTCGCCCTCGTCGGCGGCGCCGTCCAGGCCGTCCTGCACGGGGTGCGCGCCCTGTGGCCCGACCCCGCCACCCGCCCCGTCCTCGTCACCGGCTACGTCGGCGTCGTCTACGAGAAGCTCGCCGACGGGCTCCTGCTGCGGCACGGCGCCGACCTGGTCCTCGCCAACTCCCRCCACGACGCCGCCCGCTTCCGCGCCGTGTACGAGGGCGTGGGCGCCGATCCGGCGGCCGTCGTCGAGACCGCCCTGCCCTTCCTGGAGGGTGCGGCGTACGAGAGCGCGGGCGACCGCGCCCACCGGGTCGTCTTCGCCGTGCAGCCCTCCGTCCCGGAGGGCCGCGCCGACCGCGCCTACCTCCTGGAGCGCGCCGCCCGGCACGCCCGGCTGCACCCGGGGCGGGAGGTGCTCGTCAAGCTGCGCAGCCGGCCGGGGGAGCACACCACACACCTGGAGGAACACCCCTACCAGCGCCTGGCCGAGCGCCTCCCGGGCGGGCTGCCGCCCAACTGCCGCCTGGCGTACGGGAACATGGGCGAGGTGCTGGACGGCACCGACCTGCTGGTCACCGTGTCCTCCACCGCCGCCCTGGAGTCCCTGCACCGGGGCATCCCGACCGCCGTCCTGACCGACCTCGGCATCCGCGAGGCGCTCGGCAACCACCACTTCCTGGGCTCCGGCTGCCTGGCGTCGTGGGACCAGCTCGACGAGGGCCTGCTGCCGGTCGGAGCCCCGGGCTGGCTCGCCGCCCACGGGGTCGCGCCGGTGGCGCCGGTCACCGCGGGCCCGCCGGATTCCGCCGCCGCTCCGGGTGCCGCCGCCGGCCCGCCCGCCGCCGCTCCTCCGGATGCC
>NZ_JBFRER010000111.1:0-38872 GCF_052114405.1 Streptomyces sp. M-16
GGCCCCGGCCCCGCCGAACAGCGTGTCGGTGTCGCGCGCCACCACGGCGGCGGCGCGAACGGCCGCGGCCTCCGCTTCCGCCGCGCGGGCCTGCGCGGCTGCCGCGGCGGCGTCGGCGGAGACGTCGGACTCGGGCTCGGACTCCGGCTCGGTGAGGTCGCCGAACAGGGTGTCCGCCCCGGCTGCCCCGGCCCCGCGGACTCCCGTGGCACCGCCGGAGGCCATCGCGGCGCGGACGGCCGCCGCACCCTTCGTCGCGTCGCCGGGGGGACCGGACGGCGGGGCGGCGGCGAAGGCCGTGGAGCGGGACGGTTCCCACTGCGCGCCGCGCTTGCCCGCATCCATCGCCTCGTTGGCGAGCCGGTCGGCGTGCTTGTTGCGCTCGCGCGGGATCCACTCGTAGGTGACCTGCGCGCGCGGAAGGACCTTCGCGGCCTCCGCCGCGAGCGGCTTCATGTCGGGGTGCTTGATCTTCCAGCGGCCCGACATCTGCTCGACGACGAGCTTGGAGTCCATCCGGACCAGGACCGTCGCGTCCGGCGCCAGCTCACGCGCCGCCCTCAGGCCGGCGATCAGGCCCTTGTACTCGGCGACGTTGTTCGTCGCGACGCCGATGAACTCGGCGCGTTCGGCCAGGGTCTCCCCCGTCGCCGGGTCGAGGACGACCGCGCCGTAGCCGGCGGGACCCGGGTTGCCCCGGGAACCGCCGTCCGCCTCCACGACGAAACGCGGCATCAGATGCCCGAGTCCGCCGCACGGACCAGGATGCGGCCGCAGTTCTCGTGCCGGACGACCTGGTCGCGGGCCGCGGCCTTGATCTCGTTGACCTCGGCCATGTCCAGCTCCAGGCGGCAGCCCTCGCAGCGGCGCTGGTACAGGCGGGCCGCGCCGACGCCGCCCTGCTTGACGCGGATCTTCTCGTACAGGGCCATCAGGTCGGCCGGCATGGAGCCGACGATGACCTCGCGGTCCTTGCCGATCTTCGCGACCTCGGTGTCGATCTCGCCGGTGGCGGCGTCGCGGCGCGCGGTGGCGTCGACGAGCTTGGCCTCCAGGGCGGCGACCCGCTCCTTCAGCCCGGTGACGCGCTCCTGCGCGGCCTCCAAGCGCTCCATGACCTCCAGGACCACGTCCTCCAGGTCGCCCTGCCGCTTGGCGAGGGAGACGACCTCGCTCTGGAGGTTCGCCAGGTCCCGGGCCGAGATGCCGACGCCGGAGTCCAGCCGCTGCTGGTCGCGGACCGCGCGCTGGCGGACCTGGTCGACGTCCTGCTCCGCCTTGGTCTGCTCGCGGGCGGCGTCGCTGGCCTGGGTCTGCGCGGCGACGAGCAGGTCGCGCTGCTGACTGAGGTCCTTGGTCAGGGAGTCGACCTCGGCGTGCTCCGGGAGCGACTTGCGCTTGTGGGCGAGCTGAGACAGCCGGACGTCCAGGGCCTGGACGTCGAGAAGTCGGATCTGGTCGGCGGGCTCGGCGTTCAGTTGGGGGCTCCAGAGATAGAGGGGGAGGTGACGGACGGCGCGTGCGCCGTCCACGGGTCGGTGACCGTGCGCGAGACATGGGTCCGCAGACCCCAGCCGTGGCGCTCGGAGATCGCGTCGAGCTGCGCGGCGGCCTGCTCGCACCAGGGCCACTCGGTGGCCCAGTGGGCGGCGTCGACGAGGGCCAGCGGGCTCTGCTCGCGGGCCTCGGACGCCGGGTGGTGGCGCAGGTCGGCGGTGAGGAAGGCGTCCACGCCGGCGGCGCGGACCTGCTCGAAGAGGCTGTCGCCGGAGCCGCCGCTGACGGCGACGGTACGGATCAGCGCGTCCGGGTCGCCCGCGGCGCGGATGCCCTGCGCGGTCGACGGCAGCCGGGACGCGGCGCGGGCCGCGAACGCGCGGAGGGTCTCGGGGTGGTCCAGCTCGCAGATCCGGCCGAGGCCCCGGCGGCCCGCCGGGTCGGTGGGGTCGGGCACGAGCGGGCCGGTGACGCGCAGGTCGAGGGCGCCGGCGAGGGCGTCGGAGACACCGGGGTCGGCGGTGTCGGCGTTGGTGTGGGCGACGTGCAGCGCGATGTCGTTCTTGATCAGCGTGTGCACGACGCGGCCCTTGAAGGTGCCGGCCTCGACGGTGGTGGTGCCGCGCAGATAGAGCGGGTGGTGGGTGACGAGCAGGTCGGCGCCCAGCTCCACCGCCTCGTCGACGATGTCCTGTACGGGGTCGACGGCGAAGAGCACCCGGGTGACCTCGGCATCGGGGTCGCCGCAGACGGTGCCGACGGCGTCCCACTGCTCGGCCCGCGAGGGGGGCCAGAGAGCGTCCAGCGCGGCGATGACTTCAGAGAGACGGGGCACGGGCCAAGGTTACCGTCTCCATCTTTTCGGGCTTCCTCCCCCGGCGGGGCTGCGGGACGGGGCGGGCGGTGGTGGCGCGCGGGGGCGTCGGGCGGGGCCGGGTGCCCTCTGACCCCAAACGCCCCGATTTGGAACAGCACAGCCACACCCCCCGCCACCGGCGAATCGGCTCGCGGCCACCCGTACGTGTGAAGCCCGCCGAGTCGTGCGCGACCCCGGGAGCATCGAAAACTAGCTTCCTGATCCGGAGGTGACGGCCCGGATGACTGTCTGCGCCATCGAGATCACGACGACCGCCCCGTTCACGATCGCCGCCGACGGGGCGTATGCCGCGCGGCTGGCCGGGGAGGGGCAGGCGCGCTACCCGGAGCGGTGGACGCTGGGGGGACCCGAGCCGTACGCGGTGCCGTTGCCGCTCGCGCAGCCGGAGGAGGCCGACAGCGAGGTGCTGGCGCTGACCGACGGGCGGGTGCTGATCCACCGCCGCGTCGCCGACCGGCACGCGTTCGCGCTGCTCTACCCGTCGGGCGCCGCGACCGGGCCGCGCACGGGGGAGCTCCAGCTGGGCGCGGTGCCCGCCGAGGAGGGCGTACGGGTCCGCCTGCTGCCGCCCTCCCCCGACGGACACGGGGCCTACGCCCTGGCGGTGGGGCCCGCGCGGAGCACCGTCTGGCAGGTCGCCGGCGCCCCCGGCGGGCCGCGCCGGGCCGCCGTCCTGCCGGGGCGCTGCTCCGGCGGGGTGTGGCTGGACCGGGTCGGCCGCCTGCTGTCCCTGGACCGCGAGCTGGACGGCCGGACCAAGGCCGTCGCCGTGGACCTGGAGCGGGGCGGCGAGGTCAGCCCGCTGCTCCAGATCGCCGAGCACAGCGACGACCGGCTCCTGCTCGCAGCGCCCGACAGCGGGCTGCTGCTGATCCGCTCCGACGCCCCGGGCGATCCCCGGCTCGGCTGGGGGGTGCTGGGCAGTGCCCGCCCGGTCCGCTTCCCGGAGTGCCTGCGCATCGCGGACGCGCACCCCTTCGCCGTGCAGCCGGGCCAGGCCCTGATGCCGGAGACCTGCGGGGTCGCGCTGCGGATCGGCGGGGCGGAGATCGCGCTGTGGCGGCCCGCCGACCGCGGCGTCTTCCGGCTCGGCGCCCCGGTGGGCTGGCTCGGCACCGGCCTGTGGACCCCGCAGGGCCGGCTGCACCTCCCGTACGCCACCCCGGAGGTCCCCTGCGGGATCGTCGGCCTCAGCCAGCCCGCGTCCCCGCCCCCACCGGTCCGCCTGGACCCCGCCCCGGCCCCGCCCCTGCGCCCGGTCCCCCTCCAGCAGGCCCCCCTGGGCTGAGCCCCGGGAGCGCCGTACGGGCACAATGGCCGCGTGGGCAGCCAGATCGACCTCTTCAGACTCTTCAGCTACCGGCCTTGCGGGCAGGACCTGCTGGTGCGCGTGGTCCGGCCCGCCGCCGCGAACGCCGATCAAGGGGCGCTGGACGCCGCCGACGCCGCCGCCGACTCGGCGACGCGGCGGCTCACCACCCGCTGGGAGCAGGAGCACCTGCGGTCCGGATGCCCCCACCGGCACACGCCGAGCCTGGTCGCCGAGATGCAGGAGGCACCCGTCGGAGAGGAGCTGTACGGCTCCGGCCGCCGCCGGCTCGGGGTGTGGGTGGCGCGCACGGGGTACGGCGCGCCGTGGATGGTCCTGGGGACCGCACCGACCGAGGCGGAGTTCTGGGAGGAGGTCCGGGACGACCCGGACCTCCTCGGTCTCGGCCCCCTGGCACCCGCCGATCTGCGCCAGGTGTGGTTCCTCACCGACGGGGACGACGCGCCCCCGTCGGCCTAGCCGTGCTTGAGGCCCAGGACCTCGGCGGCCGCGAAGGTCTCGTTCGGCGGGCGGGAGTCGTAGTGCGGGGTGAGGAGCCCGTCGAGCTCCTCGTAGGAGAAGGCTTCCTTGGCGGTGTCGAACTTGGCCGCCACCCTGGGGCGTTCCATCACGACCACGATCCCGCCGTGGACCACGAACAGCTGCCCGTTGGCCTTCGCCGAGGCCGGCGAGGCCAGGTAGCCGACCAGCGGGGCGACGTGCTCGGGGGCGAGGGCGTCGAGTTTGCCCTCCTCCGGCTCCTGGAAGCCCGCGAAGACGTCCTCGGTCATCCGGGTGCGGGCGCGCGGGCAGATGGCGTTGGCCGTCACCCCGTACTTGGCCAGGGCCAGGGCGGTCGAGGTGGTCAGGCCCACGATGCCGCCCTTGGCGGCCGCGTAGTTGGGCTGGCCCGCCGAGCCGCCGAGGAAGGCCTCGGAGGAGGTGTTGACGATCCGGCCGTAGACCGGGCCGCCCGCCGCCTTGGAGCGTTCCCGCCAGTGCGCGGCGGCGAAGTGGGTGGTGTTGAAGTGACCCTTGAGGTGGACCCGGATCACCGAGTCCCACTCCTCCTCCGACATGGAGAAGATCATCCGGTCCCGCAGGATGCCCGCGTTGTTGACGAGGACGTCCAGCCTGCCGAACCGGGAGACGGCCAGCTCCACCAGGTCCCGGGCCTGCTCGAAGTCGGCCACGTCACCGAGGTGCGCCACCGCCCGTCCGCCCGCCGCACGGATTTCGGCGGCCACCTCCTCGGCCGGGGCGGCGGACGCCTCCCCCGAGCCGTCCCGGCCGCCCTGGCCGAAGTCGTTGACGACCACGCTCGCGCCGAGGCGGGCCAGTTCGATCGCCTCGGCCCGGCCGAGCCCCCGGCCGGCGCCGGTGACGACGGCGCTGAGCCCCTCAAGTGGCAGTGACATCTACCGGATTCCTCTCAGAGCGGGTCAGAGTTCGATGCAGGTGCGCAGCGCGACGCCGGTGCGCATCTGGTCGAGGGCGTCGTTGATCTCGGCGAGCTGGACCCGGTGGGTGATCAGGCTCTCCAGGTCGACCCGGCCGGCCCGCCACAGGGCGATGGTGCGCTCGTAGGAGCGGAGCACGTCCCCGCCCCCGTACATGGACGGGAGGATCTTCTTCTCGTCGAAGAACAGCGAGAACATGTCGACCTGGAAGGTGTCGTCGAGGGCGCCCGCGCCGACGATGACGACGCTGCCGCCGCGGCGGGTCGTCTTGTAGGCGGTCTGCGCGGTGGCGGACTTGCCGACGACCTCGAAGACGTAGTCGAAGCCCTCCCCGGAGGTGATCCGGTTCTTGGCGTCGTCCAGGGCCTCGGGGGCCACGGCCTCCGTCGCGCCGAAGCGCAGGGCCGCCTCGCGCCGGGAGGCGACGGGGTCGACGGCGACGATCTGCGCGGCGCCCTGCAGCTTGGCGCCCTGGATGACGGAGATGCCGACGCCTCCGCAGCCGATGACGGCGACCGAGGAACCGGCCTCCACCTCGGCGGTGTTGATGGCGGCGCCGAGCCCGGTGGTGACGCCGCAGCCGATGAGGGCGGCGATGTCGAAGGGCACGTCGTCGGGGATCGGGACGGCGCACTTGGCGTCGACGACGAGCTCCTCGGCGAAGGTACCGGTGGCGGCGAAGCCGAAGACGTCGCCGCCCGCGCGCCGGAAGTTGGGGGTGCCCGCGTTGACGAGGCTCTCCAGACAGAGGTGGCCCTGCCCGCGCTTGCAGGCCGCGCAGTGCCCGCAGGGCGGCAGCCAGCAGACCAGGACCCGGTCGCCCTGCTGGAGGTGGGTGACCCCGTCGCCGACGTCGGCGATCACCCCGGAGCCCTCGTGGCCGGGGACGAAGGGGGCCGGCTGCGGCAGTACGCCGCTCATCGCGGAGAGGTCGGAGTGGCACAGGCCGGTGGCCCTGATGCGGATCTTCACCTTGCCGGGGCCCAGGCCCACGGCCTCCATGTCGTCGACGACCTCCAGCTTGTCCTGACCTATCTCGCTCTGCAGTGCTGCGCGCACGGTGCGGCTCCTTCTGTGGTCGCAGGTCGGACTGTCTTACGCGTGTTCGACGACGGTGTCGGCGAGGACCGCAGCGTCGTCCCGGTCGACGGCGGTCACCGAGACCAGGACCCGGCCGGTCTCCCGCCACATCCGGATGCGCAGCGTCTCGCCGGGGAAGACGATCCCGGCGAAGCGCGTGCGGTAGGCGCGGACCCGGGAGACGTCGCCGCCGAGGACGGTGTCGACGACGGCCTTGAGGGTCATCCCGTACGAGCACAGGCCGTGCAGGATCGGCCGGTCGAAGCCGGCCAGCTTGGCGAACTCCGGGTCGGCGTGCAGGGGGTTCCAGTCCCCGGAGAGCCGGTAGAGCAGGGCCTGCTCCTCGCGGATGGTGCGCTCCTCGGTGCGGTCGGGGGCCCGCTCGGGCTGCTCGGCCCTGACGGAGGGCCCGCGCTCGCCGCCGAAGCCGCCCTCTCCCCGGACGAAGAGCTGCGCGTCGCTGGTCCACAGCGGCCCGTCGGCGTCCGCGACCTCGGAGCGCAGCACGATCACGGCCGCCTTGCCCTTGTCGTAGACGGCGGCGACCTTGGAGGTGGAGGTGGCCCGTCCCTTGACGGGGATCGGGCGGTGCAGCTCGATGGAGTGCCCTCCGTGCAGGACGGCGGCGAGGTTCACGTCGATGCCGGGGGCCGCGAGGCCGCCCAGCATGGCCATGCCGGCGCCGGCGACGGTCGCGAAGCTGGGCAGCACGTGGAGCTTGGACTCCAGGGTGTAGCGCAGCTCGTCGGGGTCGGTGGCCGGGAGCCCGGCACCGAGGCCGAGGTGGTAGAGCTGGATGTCCTTGTGGTCCCAGCCGATGTCCCCCCGGCGGGGTTCGGCGGCGAGGGCCTTGGCGGCATCGATCGGCATGGGGATGCTGCTCCCTGGGTCGGGGCGCCGCGGCCTGCGCGAGCACCGCTGCCTTGGAAGACCTCGGTGCGGCCGTCCGCACCGTCAGCCGCACCGAGGTCGTACGCGGAACCGTTCTAGAACGCGTTCTAGCGCCGGTTGAAGGAATGTATAACGCACGCCCGATCACTTGGGAAGACTCCTGACTTCACGTCAGATCGGGCGACGGGGTGGCGTGTTGCCACCTGGCCCAGGTGGGGGGCGTTACGCTGCGCCGGTGGACGAAATGCCCGTGACGCACCGGCCCGCCCGCTCCCTGCGCGTCCTGCTCGACCCGCCGAACCCGGCCCTCGCGGTCCATCTGGGCCTCCAGCCGGACATCGAGGTGGTCACCTCCGCGACGGCCCGGCCGGCGGTGGCGCTGGTGGAGGACCTCGCCTCGGTCACCGCCCTGCTGGAGGACGATCCGGAGTGCCGGGTCCTGGTCGCCACGGGCTCGGCGCACCCCGGGCTGTGGGAGGCGGCCCTGGCGGCGGGCGCCGCGGGGCTGGTCCTGCGGGACGGGCCGGTCGCGGAGCTGGCCGAGTGCATGCGCCGCGCGGCCACGGGCGAGACGGTGGTGGACCCGGCCCTCGCGGGCCCGTAGCGGACGGGTCCCGTAGCGCGCGGGGTCGTAACGCGCGGGCCGTGGCGGACGGGTCCCGTAGCGCGGGGCACGGCCCGGGCGCGCGGCCGGGGCGCGCGTACGGGAAGGCCCTGCGCCGCCGGCTGCGGCGGAGGGCCTTCCCCACGGGGCGGGGCGCGGGGCGCCCGGTGTCAGGCGCCCGGCCCGGGAGCCGGGGCGGTCCAGTCGTCGACCGTCCGCGAGGGGTCCAGCGCCACGGGCAGCTTCTCCAGCCCCCGGAAGGCCGGGAACGGCCCCTTGAGCCAGTCCCCGGCGTCGGAGTCCGGTAGCGCCAGGACCATGTCGGGGAAGCGGTCGAGCAGCGCGGTGAGGCAGATCTCCAGCTCCAGCCGGGCCAGCGGGGCGCCCAGGCAGAAGTGGGGGCCGAAGCCGAAGCCGAGGTGTTCGCGCTGGAGGTGTTCGCGGGTGATGTCCAGGGTGTCCGGCGCGGGGAACTTCTCCGGGTCGCGGTTGGCGGCGGTCAGGGCGATCTGCACGATCGCGCCCTGCGGAATGAGCGTTCCGCCGATTTCCACGTCCTCCAGCGCGTACCGGAAGGTGGAGGTTTCCACGGAGCCTTCGTAGCGGAGGAGTTCTTCGATGGCCTGCGGCAGGAGTTCGCGGTTCTCCTGCAGCGCCCTCAGCTGTTCGGGGTGGGTGAGCAGGTTGAAGACGGAATTCCCGATCTGCAGGGTGGTCGTCTTGTGCCCGGCGAAGAGCAGCACCCAGATCATCGAGACGAGTTCGTCGTCGGTCAGCGGTTCTTCCTCGTGCCGCGTCTGCACCAGGACGGTCAGGAAGTCGTCCGTGGGATTCGCGCGGGTGCACCGGATGTGTTCGGTGAAGTAGTCCCGCAGCCAGTGCTCGGCCTCGACGAGGTCTTCCTTCATGTCCTTGCTGAACCGGGAGCGCGTCACGACCGAGAACCACTTCAGGACCTCGGTGCGCTCGACCCCGACGATGCCGAGCAGCTCGCAGATGACCATGACGGGCAGCGGCAGCGCGAAGGCCTTCATCAGGTCCACGGGCTTGTCCGTCGGGCACCGGTCCAGGAGGTCGTTCGCGAGCTCCTCGATGTGCGGGCGCAGGTCCTTGACGTGGCGCGGGGTGAACGCGGTCTTCGCGATGTGGCGCAGCCGGGTGTGCCGGGGCGGGTCCGCGAAGAGGAGGTTGTCGTCGAGCGTCTCGCAGGCGTCCCCGAAGAGCGCGTGGTAGAGGTCGATGGCCTCGTGCATGTCCTTGCCGATGCGCGGATCGGCGAGGGCCGCGTGGGCGTCCTCGTAGCGGGTGATGAGGTACGTGTCCACCCCGTGGCGGGGGACGAGCCGGGCGACGGGGGCCTGTTCGCGCAGGACCTTGTAGACCGGATGGGGGCACTGCCGGTATTCCGGCGTACTCAGGGTCGCCGCCTTCACCGCTTCGCCCAGCGCGAGGCCGTCGTTCACCGCCGCAGTCGGTTCAGTCGTCACGCGCAGAAACCTTTCGCATTTCCCGGAACGGACAGTCGGCTCCTTTCCCCGGGCGCGTCGTGGACGAAACCGCATTGACCCGTTCGGAGCCTAAAGCTCCCTCCGGGGAATGTCCGCCGGAAAGCGGCCGGAGCCCGCCCTAGGGTGTGCGGTGAGCCCATTTTCGCGCCCGATGAAAGGGAATGCGCGCATGCCGGAATACGGAGCGGTCGGTATCACCGCCGGCGGAACGGCACGGCCGGACGCGGCGGACCCGGCGGGCGGTGAGGACGACGGCAGCCGGGCCGTGATCGACGTCCACCACCACTTCTGCGCGCCCGCCTGGCGCGAGTGGGCCGAGCGGCGGGGGCTGGTGAACCCGAAGGCGATGGCACCGTGGGCGCGCTGGGACGCGGAGACCGCGCTGGGGCTGATGGACCGGGCGGGAATCGCCACCGCCGTGCTCAAGCCGATGATGTACGCCCGCTACGAGAGCTCCGCGCAACTGCGCGAGGCGACGACGGTCACCCTGCGGGCGGCGGTGGAGGTGGTCCGGGCGCACCCGGGGCGGTTCGTCTTCCACACCCCGCTGTTCCTGGAGGACCCGGAGGTGTCCTCGTGGGCGCTGCGGTACGGCCTGGACGAGCTGGGCGCGGTCGGCGTGAACGTGACCGCCAACCACGGCGGCGTCTACCTCGGCGACCCCTCCTACGACGGGATCTTCGCCGAGCTCGACGAGCGGTCGGCGGTCGTCGACACCCACCCGCACAACCTGCCCGGCGGCCCGCCCGGCACCCCGCCCGGCGCGGCGACCGTGCCGGGGCTCCCGAACTTCCTGTGCGACTTCCTCCTCGACACCACCCGCGCCGCCGCGAACATGATCCGCAACCGGACGCTGGACCGCTTCCCGAACCTGTCGGTGATCCTGCCGCACGGCGGCGGCTTCCTCCCGCACATCGCGGCCCGGCTGGAGGCCTTCGCGCACTCCTTCGACCCGCCGGTGGAACCCGCCGCCGTACGGGACCACCTGCACCGCTTCTACTACGACACCGCCGGCCCGCTGTCCCCGGCGGGCACCCTGCTGGCCACGGTGTCCCCGGACCGGATCCTCTTCGGCAGCGACTGGCCGGCCTGCCCGGCCTCCGTGGTCACGGACGTCGCGGTGCCCGCGCTGGCCGCCGACCCGGCGTTCACCCCGGCGCTGCGCCGGGCCGTGAACCGGGAGAACGCGCTGCGCCTGATGCCGGCCCTGGTGGGCGTCTGACACGCCGCCCCCGCGGGGCGCCCTGCCCGTCCTGCCCGCCCCCGCCGCTCGCCGGGGCGGGCAGGGGCCGGGGCGGGGCGGGCCCGGCGGGGCGGGCCCGTCAGCGGCGCAGCAGGGTGACCACCGCCGCGCCGCCCAGCCCGATGTTGTGCGCCAGCCCGACCCCGGCTCCGGGGACCTGCCGGGCGCCGGCCTCGCCGCGCAGCTGCCAGACCAGCTCGGCGGCCTGCGCGAGGCCCGTGGCGCCCAGCGGGTGCCCCTTGGAGATCAGACCGCCCGACGGGTTGACGACCCAGCGGCCGCCGTAGGTGGTGGCGCCGCTCTCGACGAGCTTGCCGGAGGCCCCGTCGGCGCACATGCCGAGCGCCTCGTAGGTGAGGAGTTCGTTGACGGAGAAGCAGTCGTGCAGCTCGATGACGTCGACGTCCTCGATGCCCAGGCCGGAGGCCTCGTAGACCCGCCGGGCCGCGGCGGCGGTCATGGGCTTGCCGACGACGTCGATGCAGGAGCCGCCGAAGCTGTCCGCGGTGTCGGTGGTCATGGCCTGGGCGACGATCTCCACCGCCCTGTCGTGCAGCCCGTGCCGGACGACGAACCGCTCCGAGACGACCAGGGCGGCCGCCGCGCCGTCCGAGGTGGGTGAGCACTGGAGTTTGGTCAGCGGGTCGTGGATGGTCTTCGCGGCGAGGATCTCCTCCACCGTGTACACGTCCTGGAACTGGGCGTTGGGGTTGTCCGCGGAGTGCCGGTGGTTCTTGGCGCCCACCGCCGCGAGCTGCGCGGCCGTGGTCCCGTAGCGCTCCATGTGCTCGCGGGCGGCGTTGCCGAAGATCTGCGCGGTGGGCGGGGACATCTCGAAGCCGTGCCCGGCCGCCATGATCCCGTAGTGGCGGGCGACCGGGGACGTCTTGAAGTCGCCCCCGTCGGCGCCGCCGCCGAGGGCGCCGCGCTTCATCTTCTCGAAGCCGAGGGCCAGGACGCAGTCGTTCAGCCCGCCCTCGACGAACTGGCGGGCCATCATCAGGGCCGTGGAACCGGTGGCGCAGTTGTTGTTGACGTTGTAGACGGGCACCCCGGTCAGGCCCAGTTCGTACGCGGCCCGCTGGCCCGCGGTGGAGGCCTGGAAGCAGTAGCCGACGGGCACCTGCTCGACGAGCCCGTAGTCCACGCCCGCGTCGGCCAGCGCCGCCGCGCCGGCCTCCCGCACCATGTCCCAGTACTGCCAGTCGCGCGATTCCGGCTTCTCGAACTTCGTCATGCCGACGCCGACGATGTAGGCCTTCATGTGGTGCCTTCCCTTCCCCTTCAGTCCCGCGGGAGGCCGAGGATGCGCTCGGCGACGACGTTGAGCTGGACCTGTGTGGTGCCCCCGGCGATGGTCAGGCAGCGGGACATGAGCATGCCGTGCACGGCCCGCTCCCCCGCCCCCTCCCGCACCGCGCCCGCCGGGCCCAGCAGTTCGAGCGCGAGCTCGGCGGTCCGCTGCTGGTGGGGGGTCTGGACGAGTTTGCGTACGGAGGCGCCCGCGCCGGGCTCCAGCCCGGACACCTGCTGGAGGGTGGTGCGCAGGCCGATGCAGGCGAGGGCGTGGGCCTCGGCGGCCAGGGCGCCGATCCGGGCCCGGTAGGAGCCGTCGAGGTCGGCGGCGCGGGCGAGGAGCGCCTCCAGGCCGGTGTCGAAGGTCATCTGGTCGGCCATGTGGACGCGTTCGTTGCCGAGGGTGTTGCGGGCGACCTTCCAGCCTCCGTCCGGGGCTCCGACGAGGGCGTCCGCGGGCAGGAGGACGTCGTCGAAGTACACCTCGTTGAAGAGGGCCTCGCCGGTGATCTCCTTCAGGGGGCGGACGTCGATGCCAGGGGTGTTCTTCATGTCGACGACGAAGTAGCCGAGGCCCTTGTGCTTGGGGGCGGCCGGGTCGGTGCGGGCGAGGAGGATCCCGAAGTCGGCGGTGTGCGCGGAACTCGTCCACACCTTCTGGCCGTTGACCCTCCAGGAGCCGTCCTCCAGCCGTTCGGCCCGCGTGCGCAGGGAGGCCAGGTCGGATCCGGCGCCCGGTTCGGAGAAGAGCTGGCACCAGGTCGTGTCCCCGCGCAGCGTGGGCAGGACGTGGACCTCGCGCTGCGCGTCGGTCCCGTAGGCGAGCAGCGAGGGCACGACCCAGGTGGCGATGCCGAGGTCGGAGAGCGCGACGCCGGCCGCCTTCAGTTCCTGCTGTACGACGAGCTGTTGGAGGGGTCCGGCGCCGAGCCCGTAGGGGCGGGGCAGGTACGGGGCCGCGTAGCCGGTCGGGGCGAGGATCCGGCGGGCGGCGGCCGGGCCGAGGCCGCTCGCCTCCCGGGCGGCGGCGCGGGCGCCCTCCCGGTACGCCTCGGCGGCCTCGGGCAGCTCCAGCCGCAGCTCGCGGCGCGCGCCCCCCCCCGCCCGATGCCGCCGAGGATCTGGATGCAGTCCTTGGCGCAGGAGTAGGAGGCGTCGAGGGCGGCCCCGGCGGCGAGCGCGGCCACCAGGGAACGCACGCGGGGGCTCTCGTCCGCGCTGTTCGCCGCGTCCCAGGCGAGGGCGCGGGCCTGTTCCAGGCGGACCAGCATGTCGGCGCACAGGTGCTTGACGCCCTGGAACCGTCCGATGGGCCGCCCGAACTGCTCGCGCACCTTCGCGTACTCGGCGGCCGTGTGCACCGCCCAGGCGGCGGTGCCGCAGGCGTCGGCGGCGAACAGGACGCAGGCCAGGTCCCGGACCAGGTCCGCGTCCAGCTCCAGCAGCCGGCCGGCCGGGACGATGACCCCGCGCGCCCGCACCTCGGCGGTGGGCCGGGTCGGATCGGCGCCCTCGTGGGTACGGACGTCCAGCGCGGCGGCGTCCACGGCGAACCAGCGGGTGCCGTGCCCGGCCTCGGCGGCGACCAGTACGAGGTCGGCCTCGCCCGCGCCCAGCACGGGCGGCGCGAGCCCGTCCAGCAGGTACCCGCCCTCCTCGACGGCGACGGCGGTGACGCCGCCGGGCCCCAGGGCGACCGCCCCGACCCGGCCCTCCAGCGGCTCGGCCCCGGCCCGGTCCAGGAGTACGGAGGCCAGCGCGCTCGGCAGGAACGCCCCGGGCAGCGCCCCCCGGGCGGCCTCCTCCACCACGACGGCCAGGTCCAGCAGGGTTCCGCCCTCCAGGTGCGGCGCCAGCAGTCCGGCCGCCGCGAGCCCGTCCCAGTAGCCGGGCCGCTCACCGGTCCGCGGCGGGGTGTCGAGCAGCTTGCGCACCTCCTCGGGCGGCACGGCCCGCCCCACCCAGCCGCGCACGGCGTCGGCCAACTCCCGCTGCTCTTGCGTGATTCCGATGCCCATGCGCGGCAGACTAGAACACGTTCCAATCTGACGGAAGGTCAGGTGACGGTGTTCTTCGGCGCCTCCTCCGGGGTCGCCGCGACAGGTTCCGCCCCGGTGGCCCCGACCTGGCAGAATTCCGGGACGGGGACGACCTTGAAGGTGGGGAAGATGACTTTTCTGGTACTGCTCGGCGTCCTGGCGCTCGCCGTCGGCGGGTGCGTGTGCGTGGTGTGGGCGGCGCGCGGCGGACCCGGCTGGGTCCGCGCCGTGGCGGCCGTGACCCTCGGCGCGGGCGCGCTGCTGCGCCGCTCCGCGAAGCGCCGCCGCCGGCTCGGCGGGGGCGGGAACAACGGCGGCGACGCCGGCTGACCCGGCGACCGGCCGGCCGTTGCGGATACTTCCCCCATGGGAAGCACGAGGACGCCGTACTGGCGCAGGATCGGGACCCCGAAAACTCTCGTCCTGTACCCACGCCGGACCGGTCGCGGTACGCCGTGTACTTCGAGGCGCCGGCCGACATCGCCGACGGCCACCTCGATCACCCCGCGCCCACGTCCGGGCCCGGGACGGCACAGAGCTCGCTCCACCGGCGGGCCGAGGAGCTGACCCACCGGGAACTGGAAGTCTCCTGGCAGCCCGCCGACCTACCCGACTACTGGACCGGGGCCGTCACCAAGGCCGGTCCGCTCCCCGACGCCGACCACCGAGCGGGCGCCCGCCCCTAGGGGGCGCCCGCGGGTCATCTGGGGTCGCGGCGGGCCGATGGCGGTTGACGCCGGCGAGAGCCGCGGGCGAACATCGGTCCGGGGGAAAGAGCACACCCCGACAGGGCGGCAGCACCGGCCCCGTCGGAGGTGGGCACGGAGGGGGAAGAGGCGGGGAATCCGCACTTCCGCAAGGCCTTCGACTTGATCGACGACTGTATTCGTCGTGCTGTGTGACGCCCGTCCGCAGCTCGACCGCCCCCGCTCGCACGCGGGCCCGCCGGTCGGCCTGCCACACCGTCACACCCACGGAGGATTTGTCATGCTCGCATCACTGAAGACGTCCGCGAAGGCCCTCGGCACGGCCGGTGCCGCCGCCGCGCTCGTCCTGGCCGTGACCACCTCGGCCAGCGCCAACAGCACCGTCCAGTGGCGCAACGACGTCTCCGGCCTGTGCCTGGCCCAGAACTGGTACGACACCGACGTGTGGATGGCCACCTGCCAGGCCGGCGAGTCCAAGTGGTTCGACTACGGCAACAACGACGGCACCTGGCTCATGCAGGCCCAGTACAAGCGGGAGTACTGCCTGACGGGCTACGACTACGACGTCTACATCGAGAAGTGCACCGGCAACGACTGGCAGCGCTGGCGCGAGAACTGGACCGGCAGTGCCTGGAAGCTGCAGAACAAGGCCACCGGCCGTTTCCTGGACGCCAGCGGCAGCAGCGTCTACCTGCACGACGAGAACGACGGCCCGTACCAGGTCTGGCACTGACCCCCGCCCCGCGGTGAGGCCCGGCCGCCCGGCCCTCACCGCGGGGTCGTCAGAGGACGCCCTCGACAGTCGATGCCCCGGACGCCGTCCTCCGCGAGCAGCACGTTGTCCGGCTAGAGGCCGGGGCACCGGCGCCGGGCGGCCTCGTCACCGGGGGATCGCCTCCATGGCGTTCTTGCCGAACTTCCTGGTGAGTGCCTCGCACCGGCCCGGGGGATAGTTGACCCCTCTCACCGACACGAACACCACCTGGTTGACGTCCCGCGCGGTCAGGACGCAGTTCTCGCCGTCGTCCCTCCCCTTCTGCCGCCACAGCCCCTCCTGGGCAAAGCCGAGGGTGCCGTCGCGTCTGGTCTCGCCGCGCCGGTAGCCGTCCTCGTAGTCACTCTTCGCCTGCTCGGCACCGGTCTTGCCGCCGGACCGGCTGACGTAGGTCTGCCAGGAGACGAAGACCTCGTCACCGCCACCGGTCCGCCAGACGCAGACGTTGTCCAGGCCCGCCCAACCGCCGTTGTGCTCCGCCAGGCCCTGGCCCGTCAACTTCCCGAACACGGCCGGTACGGTCATCCCGGACGCGAGCTGCTCACAGGTCATCCGCTGCGGCCGGTACTTGTCGGCCACCTGCGCGAGCGGGGTCCCGCCGGGGGTCGGCACGCTCTCCGGCACGGCGGAGGTGTACGCCAGCCAGACGAAGTGCCGCCCGGCGGCGGTCAGTCCGGTGGCGGCGGCCACGACGACCGCGACGGCCGCCGCGACCAGGTACGGGTTCCACCGGCGCCGTGGCACGGGCGGCGGCTCGACGTGCGGCGGATCGGCCGGCGGCCCGGGATCCGGCGCGGGGACGGTACGCGGAGGCGGTACGGTCGCCAGCCCGGCGATCTCCGCCCGCTGCTCGGCGATCAGCCGCGGCACCGGCTCGGGCCAGGCCACTTCTGCCGGCCGGACCCGCCCGACCAGGTCGAGCAGTTCCCACGGCGCGGGCCGCGCGGCGGGGTCCTTGGCGAGGCACCACTCCACGACCCCGCGCAGGCCCGCCGGTACCCCGTCCAGGTCGGGCTCGGCATGGACCACGTCGAGCAGCACCTTGGGCACCGCGCCCCCGCCGCCGAACGGCACTCTCCCGGTGCAGGCCGCGACGAGGGTGGCGCCGAGCGAGAACACGTCGCTGGCCGGGGTGAGTTCCTGCCCCAGGGCCTGCTCCGGCGACATGAACGAGGGCGAGCCGATCAACATGCCGGTGTGCGTGATCCGGGTCTGGTCCCCGACGGCCCGCACGATGCCGAAGTCGATGACCCGGACTCCGTCCTCGGCGAGCAGCACGTTCGACGGCTTGAGGTCGCGGTGGATCAGCCCGGCCCCGTGGACGTCGGCCAGCGCGTGCGCCAGCCCGGCCGCCAGCCGCCGCACCGCGGGCTCGGGCAGCGGCCCGCCCTCGTCCAGGGCCAGGCTCAGGGCGGGCCCGGCGACGAAGCGCGAGGCCAGCCAGGGCGTCTCCGCTTCCGGGTCCGCGTCGATCACGGGGGCGGTGTAGGCCCCGGAGACCTTGCCGGAGGCCTCGACCTCACGCCGGAAGCGGGCCCGGAACCCTTCGTCCCGGGCGAGCTCGGCGTGCACCTGCTTGACGGCCGCGAGCTGCCCGTCGGGCCCCACGGCCAGCAGCACCCGGCCCATCCCGCCCCGCCCGAGCACCGCGACGGCCCGGAACGGCCCCACGTGCGTGGGCTCGGCGGCCCCTAGAACCTGCATGCGCCCCAGGCCGACCTCTCAGAGCCCGCGCACGAACGCCGCGAAGGCGGCGGGGCTCACGGTGAAGACGGGCCCGTCGGGGTTCTTGGAGTCCCGGACGGCGACTAGGGCGGGCTGGGAGGCGACTTCTACGCAGTCTCCGCCGGTGGTGCCGCTGTACGAGGACTTACGCCAGGCAGCGGTGCCAAGGGGGGCGCATTCGACACACTCGCCACCTGTGTCACCGCTGTGCGAGGACTTACGCCACTGCGCGCCCATCAGACCCTGGACGGTTTCCATAGCGCTCCTCCATTACGCGGGCGATCCGTGACGCCGAGTCCTCCACGGAGAGTGCGGCGGCCTGCAAGTGATCGTAACGGAGTGAACCCTCCCTGAGAGCCTCTGGATTGGCCGTCATATGGCCCTGGACGAAGTCCTCCGTGTAGACAATCTCAGGATCATCATGGAATCGCAGCAGGTTGAACGTGCCGTCCAATCCAACGTGGGCGCCCGCCTCAAAGGGAAGGATCTGCACCTGCACCCACTCACGGCTCCTCAGAGCCAATAGATGAGCAAGTTGGTTCCGCATCACCTCCCGGCCGCCGACCTCCTGGTGCAATACCGCCTCGCTCATCACCACCCACATCAGTGGCGGATTCTCGCGGTCCAGGATCCGCTGCCGCTCGATTCGCGCGGCCACCTTGGCATCGAGGCCCTCCTCGGTACGCACGCCCAGCACGGCCCGCGCGTACTCCGGCGTCTGCAGCAGCCCGTACACCAGCTGCGCCTGGAACGTCGAGATGTACGCCGCCTTCGCCTCCATCTCCGCGTACGCCTGGAACCAGGCGGGGAGTTGGCTTCGCAGCACCAGTCCCACCAGTCGCGAGAACAGCCCTCCCGTCCCCAGCGCAGCGTCGACCCGCTCCGAGAAGTCCCGCGTCGGAACCTTCCTCGCGGTCTCGATCTGCCCGATCAGGGACCCCGTGCAGAAGACGATGCCCCCCAGGTCGCTCTGCTTCAGATTGGCCGCCTCCCGCAGGCGGCGCAGTTCAAAGCCGTAGTAGTCCAACGGTGAGGCGCTGGGATCGAGATCCCGGATGTTGACCACGGGCGGACACCCCCAACTCCACGTGCGCGATGTTGTTTTCCATCCGTAGCCGAGCGTAACCGCGCGACCCCAACCTGATGGCATGAATCACGCAACTGGGTACCCCAGCACGGAAATTGGCGACACCTACCGCATGGGCTTCACCGTCAGTGAGCATTCCGCCGGGCACATGCGGCGGATCCTCCGGTGGTTCCTCGTCCGCTGGGGCCTCGACAACGTGGCCGACGGCGCCGAGCTCGCGCTGACGGAGCTGGTCGCCAACGTCGTGCGGCACGTGCCCGACCGGGGCTGCTCGGTATTGATCCAGCGCAGGCCGGGCGGGCTGCGGGTGGAGGTGACCGACACGTGCCCCGCGGCCCCCCGCGTCGCGCCGGGCGGCGATCCGCTCGACGAGGGCGGGCGGGGGCTGCGGCTGGTGCAGGCGGTCACCGACCGCTGGGGCGTGCTGCCCCGGTCGGCCGGGAAGACGGTGTGGTTCGAGTGCGACGGGTGACCTCGCCCCGCCCGGAGATAATGCCCCTGCGAGTGGTCGATCAAGGGGCGACGGGGGCCGAGGGGCGTGCGGGAGATCATCGAAGGGCGTTACGAGCTCGACGAATTGCTCGGCCGGGGCGGCTTCGGCGAGGTCTGGCGGGCCAAGGACTCCCGGGTGGGCCGCTGGGTCGCGGTGAAGATCGGATATCCGCAGACCCCGGAGGAGACGCGCCGGTTCGAGCGTGAGGCGAGCCTCGCCGGGAACCTGGCGCACCCCAACATCGCCACCATCCACGACTTCGGCCGCACCGAACGGTCCGGGCGCGACGCCGTGTTCCTCGTGATGGAGCTGCTCCAGGGCCGCAGCCTCGCCGAGGTCCTGGAGGGAGGGGTGCCGGACCTGGCGGACGCCCTGGAGTGGGCCGCGCGGATCGCGGACGCGCTCGGGGCCGCCCATGACGCCGGGATCGTCCACCGGGACGTCAAGCCGGCCAATGTGATGGTCACCGAGAGCGGCGTGGTCAAGGTCCTCGACTTCGGGATCGCCAAGTCCTCGGGCGCCCCCGGGACGGAGCTGACGGCCACCGGGATGATCATCGGATCGTTCCCCTACATGGCGCCGGAACGCTGGACCGGCGGCGCGAACGGGGTGCCCGTCGACGGGCGGGCCGACCTGTACGCCCTCGGCTGCGTGCTGACGGAACTGCTGACCGGCCGACGGCCGTTCCCCGCCCGCGAGATGCACGAGCTGCTCGCGCACCACCTGACGACGGCGCCGCCCGCGCCCGGTTCGCTGCGCGAGGGGATCCCGGCCGCGCTGGACGCCCTGGTGCTGGCCCTGCTCGCGAAGGACCCGCACGAGCGGCCGGCCGACGCCCGGGAGGTGAGCGGGAGGCTCGCGGAGATCGCCCGGGGCTCCGCCCCCGCCACCCCGGCCGCCCCTCCCGTCCCTGCCGCCGCCCCCGCCACGTCCTTCCCGCCCCCGCCCTCCTATTCCCCGACCGTGCACACGGCCGCCGGGGACCCCGTCCGGTCGATGTTCCAGCGGCGGCTGACGCAGGTGCTCGACGACGCCCCGGCGGACCGGGTCGTACGGCTGGACATGCTGGTCGCCGACCTGACGGAGGAGCTGGGCACCCAGGACGCGCTGACGGTGCGGGCCGCCTACCACCGGGCCATGACCGTGCGCGGGCACTCCCCCACCGACCTGGAGCGCATCCTGCCCCGGATGGTCCGGGTGCTCGGCCTGGAGCACCCGGACACCATCGCCGCGCGGGCCGCGTACGTCGGCGAGGCCGCGGCCTACGGACCGGGCGACGGCCGCCGCCACGAGGCCGAGCTGCGCGAGATCATCGACCAGGCGGGCCGGGTACTGGGCGCCGACGACCCCGTCACGCTGTCCGCCCGCTACCACCTGGCCGGGGCGCTCCAGCGCGGTGACGCGGTCCGCGACGGGCGGTGGGGCTCCGAGACCGCCGCGCAGGCGCACGCGGAGCGCGGCTGGCTGGCGCCGCTCCTGCCCGACCTGGAGCGGCGGCTGCCCGCCGACAGCCCGGTGCTGCTCGACGTACGGCGGCGGCTGGCGCACGACGCCTGGCTGCTCGGCGACTTCGTCACCGCCGCGCCCCTGTACCTGCGGCTGTACCCCGACCTCGCGGCGATGGCGGAACGCGGCGACCCGGAGACCGCGTACCGGGTGCTGCGCAGCGTCGGGGAGGCGGGGGAACCGGGCCGTGCGCTGCCCCACCTGAAGGCGCTGCTGCACCGGCTCCACCTGACGGCCGGCAACACCCACTGGCTGACCCGCGCGGTGACGGAGACCCGCGACGACTTCCGGCGGGCGCTGCGCGAGGACCGGATCTCGGACCTCGGCGGCGGCCTGTCCCGGCTCTTCGGCCGCTGAGGCGCTCCCGCGCGGGGCCGACGGGCCCCGCCCGTAGCGCCCTACCCGGCGGTAGGGCAGCATGGCCCGGCACTCACTCGCAGCTCAGCAGGAGGAACGACATGGCCACCCCCAAGCCGCAGACCCTGGCCGCCTTCGAGGCCGCCAAGGGGTTCATGCCCGTGGGCGAGGGCCTCGCGCTGTACGCGGCGGCCACCGACGCGGCCGGGCTCGGGCTGCCGCTGCTGGAGGTCGGCACGTACTGCGGGCGCTCGACCATCCTGCTGGCCGACGCCGCGCGCGAGGCGGGCGTGCCCGCGCTCACCGTCGACCACCACCGGGGCAGCGAGGAGCAGCAGCCGGGCTGGGAGTACCACGACCCGACGGTGGTGGACCCGGAGGTCGGCCTGATGGACACCCTCCCGACCTTCCGCCGCACCCTGCACCGGGCGGGGCTGGAGGAGCACGTCATCGCCCTGGTGGGACGCTCGCCGCAGGTCGCGGCGGCCTGGGGCGGCCCGCTCGGGTTCGTGTTCATCGACGGCGGCCACACCGACGAGCACGCGACCGGCGACTACGAGGGCTGGGTCCCGCACCTGGCGGTGGGCGGGACGCTGGTGATCCACGACGTGTTCCCCGACCCGGCCGACGGCGGGCAGGCCCCGTACCGGATCTACCTGCGCGCCCTGGCCTCGGGGGCCTTCGAGGAGGTGTCCGTCACGGACTCCCTGCGCGTCCTGCGCCGTACCCGGGCCGGCATGTAGCTCCATCCCTCGCAGGTGGTTCGTCGTTCAGGTCCCTGGCCGGCGGGGATGCGTGGGTGGGCTATGTCACGGCCCGGGCGGGAACGCTCGCTCGGGCGAGCACTGACAGGGCGAACGGGCGGAGCGCGTCGGTGCGTTCCCGCCCCGTCAGGTCCATGATCTCGCGCTGCTGGACGTACTCGACCGGGTTCAGCCGGTGCTCGCGCAGGAGGGCGTCCATCTGCTCGACGCTCAGGAACGTCTTCCAGGGCTCGCCCTGCCCGGCCGCCGCCGCCATGACCGCTTCCGCGTACGACTGCCCCGCCTCATCGCGCAGTCCGGCCGGCAGGAGGTGCTCCGTGATGAGTTCGGTGCCGGGCGGGAAGCCGCTGATGGCGGCCAGCGTCTGCCCGACCGCCTCCCGGGTGAGGTACATCGTCACCCCGAGCCAGCTGACCAGGGCGGGCCGGGCCGGGTCGAAGCCGGCCCTCGCGAGGTGGCCGGCCAGCGCGTGTGCGGGCTCCTGCTCGAAGTCGAAGGGGACGAAGGCCACGGACGGGGGGACCTCGGTCCCCGTCGCAGCCAGCAGCGCCCGCTTCCACTCCTGGGTGGCGGGCAGGTCGACCTCGAACACCGCGACACGGGTGGCGAGTTCCGACCGGTAGGCGAAGGAGTCCAGCCCCGCACCGAGGATCACGTACTGGTCGACGCCCCGGTGGGCCAGCTCGGCCAGCCGGTCCTCCGTGTAGCGGCCGCGGGTGACGGCGGTCGTCCGCGCGCCGGCCAGAACGGGGTGAGCGCCGTAGGACCGGTGGTATCCGAGGAGCTCCTCGGCGTCCTGCCCCAGGAAGGTGTGCGCCAGGGTGTCGGCGAAGACCGGGGGGCCGTCGTCGACGAGGAGGTGTGCCGCGCGCGCCGCGGCCGCCATGAGCGCCGTCCGGCTCGGCTGTCCATTGCTTGTCATGCACAGAGACACTACCGGCCATTTTTGACATTGTATCACAAATCTATCAATATCGGAAGCACCTCCGGATTGTGGTTCGGTAACGAATCGCAGCCGGGCGTGCGGGGCCGGCTCGGGAGCGCCCCGACGACCCCGGCATACAAAAGGCTGATCGCACCACGCCCCCGGATGGAGCAGGGTCCGTACGGGTACCGGCCGGGCGTTCTAGCATCGCGAGGTGCGCTACGACGACAGTTCCCCGGCCCCCGAGTCCCGCGACTCCATCAGCCCCGACCAACGCTGGTACGCGCGCCGCTCCACCCTCGCGGTGGCGGTCGCGGTGCTCGCCCCGACCGTCCTCGCGGGCTGGGTCCTGACCCAGACCCTGGCGGGGACGGACGGACAGCGGCCCGGCCCCGCCCCGCACCCGGCGGCGGCCGACGCGAAGTCCAGCGCGTCCCCGGGCGCGCAGGCGGGCGCGGCGGCCCCCGCGCCCGACGCGGCCTCCGCGTCCGCCTCCGGTACGGCCGCGCCACCCGCTCCGGCCAAGGGGCCCCTCGCGGGCAAGACGGTCGTGATCGACCCCGGGCACAACACCGGGAACTTCCAGCACACCGACGAGATCGACCGTCAGGTGGACATCGGCACCAACCGCAAGGAATGCGACACCACCGGCACCACCACCAACTCGGGTTACATGGAAGCCGAGTTCAGCATGGACGTGTCCCGGCGGCTGCGCACCCTCCTGGAGGGCCGCGGACTGAAGGTGGTGCTCACCCACGAGGCCGGCACCGCCCGCCCCTGGGGCCCCTGCATCGACGAGCGCGCGCGGATCGGCAACGAGGCGCACGCCGACGCCGTCGTGTCCGTCCACGCGGACGGGGTCTCCGCGGGCAACCGCGGCTACCACGTCATCCTCCCGGCCAAGGTCAAGGCGGGCGGCGCCGACACCGCCGCGATCGTCGGGCCCTCCCGCCGGCTGGGCGAACGCATCGGCAGCAACTTCTCCCGGACCACCGGCTCCGCCCCCGCCAACTACCTGGGCTCCGGCACCGGATTGGTCGTCCGCGACGATCTGGGCGGTCTCAATCTGTCGACCCGGCCCAAGGTGTTCATCGAATGCGGCAACATGCGTGACAGCAAGGACGCGGCGCAGCTGACGAGTCCGGAGTGGCGGCAGAAGGCGGCACAGGGCATCGCGGACGGCATCGTCGGATTCCTCGGGGGGTAGCCCCGGGGGGAAGCCCCTGACGGGGCGTCCCCCCGCCCCGATCCTCTCGGCCGCGGGAGACTCCGTACCATGGTGCCGCCGCCCCCGCTCAGCCCCGGTCCGCCCACGCGACCGCGGCGCCACGAGACGACCGAGACCGAGAAGGACATCAGAGACGTGAACATCCGCTCCCTCACACGAGGCGACGGCGTGGTGATCGGAGCAGCGGTGCTGCTGTTCATCGCCTCGTTCCTCGACTTCTACTCCGCCACCAACGTGGACATGCCGAGCGCGTGGGACACGGACTCCTACGGGCTGGTCCTTCCGACGGTCTTCCTGACCGGATTCATCGCCGCGGGCCTGCTGATCGGTGCGCGCTTCCAGCCCGAGGGCCGCAAGCTGGGCGGCCTGCCGCTGACGGCCTGGGGCACGGCGCTGGCGGTGGCGGCCGCCTGGAACGCCCTGTGGTCGCTGATCGTCACCCCGACCCGCCTCGACCCGGGCGCCGGCTGCATCCTCGCCTTCCTGGGCGCGCTGGCCCTGGCGGGCGTGTCCGTCGCCGGTTCGAAGATCCCCGCGCTCGCGGGACCGCTCGTCCCGGAGCCCGGACCCGTCGCCCCCGCGCCCTACGGCGGCCACGCGCAGCAGCCGGGCAGCGGGTACGGCTACCCGGGCGGCCCGCAGCAGCAGAGCCCGTACGGGTCCACCCCGCAGCCCGTCCCGCCCTACGGCGGCGGCCCCGCGGCGCCCGCGCCGGGCCCGCAGGACGCGGCGCAGCAGCCTCCGCAGCAGCAGTCCCAGCCGCAGCCGGCCGCGGCGGAGTTCACGCCGTTCTGGTTCGCCGTGCCGGAGGCCCGTCCCCTCTTCGGCGAGGACGGCTCCCCCGCCCCGATCGCGGAGCTCGCGCCGGGCACCTGGTACCTGGCCGTCGACCAGCGGGGCCCCTCGTCCCTGATCGCCCAGACCCAGGACGGCCGCCGCGGCGTCCTGAACGACACCTCGAACATCCAGCGGGGCTGACCCCCGCACCGAAGGCCCCCACCGAAGGCCCCCCGCCCACGGGCGGGGGGCTTTCGCACTTCCCGGCGGGAGCCGCGTGCCCTACAGTCACCTGACGCAGCGTCAGATGCGGGCGACGGCTTCTCGGAGGGGACCCCCATGCGCCTCGGACTCGCACTCGGCTACTGGGGCCGCGGGCCCAGCCCGGCCCACCTCGACCTCGCCACCGAGGCGGAACGCCTCGGCTACGACTCGGTGTGGACCGCCGAGGCCTGGGGCTCCGACGCCTTCACCCCCCTCACCTGGATCGCCGCGCACACCTCCCGGATCCGCCTCGGCACCGCCATCGCCCAGATGGCCGCCCGCACCCCCACCGCCACCGCCATGCACGCCCTCACCCTCGACCACCTCTCCGGCGGCCGGATGATGCTGGGCCTGGGCCTGTCCGGACCGCAGGTGGTGGAGGGCTGGTACGGGCGCCCCTTCCCCGCGAGCCCGCTCACCGCGACCCGGGAGTACGTCGACGTGGTCCGGCAGGTGCTGCGCCGCGAGGCCCCCGTCGCCCTCGACGGCCGCTTCCACCGCCACCCGTACCGCGGCGAGGACGGCACCGGCCTCGGCAAACCCCTCAAGCCCATCACCCACCCGCTGCGCGCGGACCTGCCGCTGCTGCTGGGGGCGGAGGGGCCGAAGAACATCGCCCAGACCACCCGGATCGCGGACGGCTGGCTGCCCCTGTACTGGTCGCCCACCCGCACCGACGTCTACCGGGCCTCGCTGGCCGACCTGCCCGAGGGGTTCATGATCGCCCCGATGGCCCGCGCCGCGGTCTGCGAGGACGTCGCCGCCGGGCTGCTCCCCGTCAAGGCGATGCTCGGCTTCTACATCGGGGGCATGGGCCACGCGGCCCGCAACTTCCACGCCGACCTCATGGCGCGGATGGGCTACGAGGAGGAGGCCCACCGCATCCAGGAGCTGTTCCTCGCGGGGCGGCGCGAGGAGGCGGTGCTCGCCGTCCCGGACGCGTTCGCCGACGAGATCTCGCTGGTCGGGCCGCGCGAACGGATCGCGGAACGACTGGAGCTGTGGCGCAAAGGGCCCGTCACCGACCTCCTGGTGACCGCCCCCGACCCGCACACCCTGCGGGTCCTGGCGGAGCTGAACGGCTAGGGCGACCGCCGGGGGCGAGCGGCCATCCGGCGTGCCGGTCAGCAGAGTTCAGGCCGGACCGACCGGCCAGGACACGGGCCAGGTCGTGCTCGAACACGTCAAGCGTCGGGCACCCGCCCGCCGGAGTCCGGCGGGCGGGTGCCCGGTCGTCCGCGGCGGGGCTAGCCGCCCAGCTGGGAGAGGCTCGGGACCTGGTCGGTCACCGGGGCGCCCGCGCTCTGGCCCGCCGTCTTCACGCCGCTGATGACGTCCTGGAAGGAGCTGATGTCCGCATCGCCGGCCTGGCCCTTGCGGAGCTTGCCCGCCAGGCCCTTCAGGGAGTCGATGCCCGCCGTCAGCGGGACCATCGCCTTCGACAGCAGCGGGTCGCCCTTGGCGTTGTCGGACGCCGCCTTGAGCCGGTTGTAGGCGAAGGCACCGGCCAGACCCGCCTTGATCAGCGCGAACGTCCGGCCCTTCGCGCCCTTCCTGAACTTGCCCGCCTGGTACGGCTTGATGATCCACTGGTACGTCGCACCGGCCGCGAGGCCCGCATTGGCCACGAAGCGGGTCTTCGCGAACTTCTGCCTCTCGGCGGAGGTGCTGGGAGAGGGCGTCGCCGCGGCCAGTTCGTCCTGCTCGGCGGCCATCGGCTCGGCGGCCGCGAGGACGGCCAGGTCCGTGGCGGCGGCCGAGGAGATCTCCTCCCCCCGGCCCTGGTCGCTGCCGCCGCCGCACGCGGTGGCACCGGCCAGCAGCGCGGTGGACAGGACCACCGCGGTGAGGGCTCGGCGGAATCGGACGGTCGTGGGTACGCGCACGGTTGCCTCCGGGGACTGAGGTGTCCCCCGCAGCCTCACCCCGGCCCGGCCGCCGCACCACTCGGGCGGCCCGTTCGGGTTTGGCCGGCGCCCGCGCGGCAACACGCGGGACATGTCCCCATACACCCGAGCACATGCCCGCTCGACCGCCGGTGGCGGCAATCCGGTGGCCAGGGCGATCGTCCTGGTGGCGGACGCCGCCGCCCTCCTGATCCTCCTGTGGATCGCCCTGTGGCTGCTGGACGCCAACCAGGGCAACGCCCTGGTCTCCTTCGTCCACGACGCCGCCGACTGGCTCGCGGGCTGGTCCTACGACCTGTTCACCTTCGACCGCGCCTGGGTGCAGGTCGTCGTCGGCTACGGACTGGCCGCACTCGTCTACGCTTTCGTCGGCCACGCCGTGGCCGGCCGCCTCGCCCGGCGCTGAGCCGGGAGCCGGCCCGCGCCCCTCCCGGCCACCCCTCCCGGGCCATTCCCGGGCCGCCGCTCGCGGTGGCCCGGGGCGGGCGGAGGTCAGCGGCAGCAGTCCGGTTCCAGGCCGCGCGGCAGCGCGAGGCCCCCGAACACCTCTCCCGTGGCCTCGTCCCCGCCCAGCGCCGCCACCGCGAGCAGCAGCGAGCCCGCCGTCCAGGTCGTCTGCTCCACCGGCCACACCGCCCGGTCGTCGAAGACGTAGCCCGTCCAGTACATGCCGTTCCCGTCGCGCAGGTGGCCGATCGAGCGCAGGATCTCCAGCGCCCGGTCCGACTCGCCCATCACCCAGAGCGTCAGCGCCAGCTCGCAGGACTCCCCGCCCGTCACCCACGGGTTCGGCAGCACGCACCGCACCCCCAGGTCCGGGACGACGAACTCCTCCCAGCGCCCCTCGATCCGCGCCTTCGCCCGCGCACCCGACAGCGCGCCGCCGAGCACCGGGTAGTACCAGTCCATCGAGTAGTGCGACTTGTCCAGGAACCGCTCCGGGTGATGGCGCACGGCGTGCGCGAGCGCGCCCGTCGCCAGCTCCCAGTCGGGCTGCGGGTCACCGCGGTGGTCGGCGATCGCCAGGGCGCAGCGCAGGGCCTGGTGGATGGAGGAGGAGCCGGTGAGCAGGGCGTCGGTGACGGCGCCGCCGTCGGACTCCCGCTTCCAGCCGATCTCGCCGCCCGGCTGCTGGAGGCCCAGGACGAACTCGACGGCCGCGTAGACCGCCGGCCACATCCGGTCCAGGAAGGGGTCGTCGCCGGTGGCGAGGTAGTGGTGCCACACGCCGACGGCTATGTACGCCACGAAGTTGGACTCGCGGCTCGCGTCCTGCGGGGCGCCGGTGTCCACCCCCTCGGGGCGGTCCGCGTAGGCGGCGTACCAGGAGCCGTCCTCGTTCTGGTGGCGCACCAGCCAGTCGTAGGCGCGCTCCGCGGCCTCGTGTTCGCCCGCCACGTCCAGGGCCATCGCGGCCTCGGTGTGGTCCCACGGGTCGAGGTGGTGGCCCCGGAACCAGGGGATCGCCCCGTCGGCGCGCTGCGCCGCCAGGATCCCGGCGACGGTGGCCGCGGCCTCCTCGGCCGTCAGGACCCCGTCCAGGACCAGGTGTTCGGGCACCTCGGGCACGGTGCGGCCGGGCGAGGTCACTGGGCCGCGCCCACGGGGAGGTGCGGCTTGGTCGCGTAGGCCACGAAGCTCTTGCCTATGACCGGGTTGAGCGCCTGCTCGGCGAGGCGGGTCGCCAGGGGCTTCTTCATGATGTCCCAGACCAGCAGCTTGTGGTACGCCTTGACCGGGAGCGCCTTGTCGTTGTCCACGCCGAAGGCGCACTTGAGCCACCAGTACGGGGAGTGCAGGCCGTGCGCGTGGTGGGTGCCGTACGGCTTGAGCCCGGCGGCCTCCATCTTGCCGAGCAGCTCGTCCGCCTTGTAGATGCGGATGTGGCCGCCCTCGACCTCGTGGTAGGCGTCGGACAGCGCCCAGCAGATCTTCTCCGGGCCGTAGCGGGGCACCGTGATGGCGATGCGGCCGCCCGGCTTGAGCACGCGCACCATCTCGGCGAGGACGCCCTTGTCGTCGGGGATGTGCTCCATCACCTCGGAGATGATGACGACGTCGAAGGAATCGTCGGGGAAGGGCAGGGCGAGGGCGTCGCCCTCCATGGCGGTGGCGGTGGCCCCGGCCGGGGCCTCACCGGCCTCCTTCATGGCGGCGAACCACTTGGCGACCTCGCGGATCTCCTCGCCGTTGCGGTCGACGGCGACCACCTGGGCGCCGCGCCGGTAGCACTCGAAGGCGTGCCGGCCTGCGCCGCAGCCCAGGTCGAGTACGCGGTCGCCTGCGGCGAGCGGGAACCGGGAGAAATCGACGGTCAGCACGGGGTCCTGCCTTCGCGGTCGCGGGGGTGAGAGGTGGTGCGGATGGGAGGGGGAAGCGGCGGGGGCGGCAGGTCACCGCGACACGCGGCCGGCACGGCCGGCCGCGGCCTGCTCGATCGCGGCTCTGTAGTGCCGGACCGTGCCCTCGGCGGCCTTGGCCCAGGTGAACCGGGCCAGGACCCGCTCCCGCCCGGCGGCTCCGAGGCGGGCGCGCAGGTCCGCGTCGCCCAGCAGCCGGCCCAGCGCGGCGGACAGCGCCCCCGCGTCACCGGGCGGCACGGCCAGACAGGTCTCGCCGTCCGGCCCCGCCACCTCGGGGATGGCCCCGCCGGTGGTCGCGACCAGGGGCGTGCCGGTGGCCATGGCCTCGGCCGCCGGGAGCGAGAAGCCTTCGTAGAGGGAGGGCACGCAGGCGACCTGGGCGCTGCGCACGAGGTCGACGAGCTCGGCGTCGGTGATGCCCTTGACGAACCGGACCACGTCCTGGAGGTCGTACTTCTCGATCGCGCGGGCGACCGGGCCGCGCTCGGCGCGCTTGCCGACGATGACGAGGTGGGCGTCGGCGCGCTCGGTGCGGAGCTTGGCGAGCGCCTCGACGAGGTGGACGAGGCCCTTGAGCGGGACGTCGGCGCTGGAGGTGGTGACGATCCGTCCGGGCACCTCCGCGACGGACGCGTCCGGCGACCAGAGGTCGGTGTCGGCGCCGATGTGCACGACGTGGATGCGGTCGTCGCGCACACCGAGGTGCTCGGCGATCTCCTGCCGGGAGGAGCCGGAGACGGTCAGCACGGAGGACAGCCGGCGGGCGACGCGGCCCTGCATGCGCGTGAACGCGTACCAACGGCGGACGGAGAGGCGCTTCTTGCGGTCCTTGGCGGCGGCGAGGTCGAGCTTGCGGTCGACGGTGATGGGGTGGTGGACGGTCGTCACCAGGGGTGCGCCGATGTCCCCCAACAGGCCGTAGCCGAGGGTTTGGTTGTCGTGGATGACGTCGAACTCGGCCCGGCGTGCACGCAGGTGGCGGCGGGCGCGGAGCGAGAAGGTCAGCGGCTCGGGGAAGCCGCCGGTCCACATGGTGGCGACCTCCAGCGCGTCGATCCAGTCCCGGTACTCGTCGCGCTTCGGGGTGCGGAAGGGGTCGGGGCTGCGGTACAGGTCCAGGCTCGGCAGCTCGGTGAGCGTGGCGCCGGTGTCGAGCACCGGGTAGGGCTGTGAGCCGATCACCTCGACGGAGTGGCCCAGCTTCACGAGCTCGCGCGAGAGGTGGCGGACGTAGACGCCCTGGCCGCCGCAGAACGGGTTCCCCTTGTAGGTGAGGAGTGCGATGCGCAACGGGCGGTCGCCGTCGGTGGCGGAACCCGCGAAAGGGCTTGTCACCATGGCCTCTGCGGTCACTCTCGGCCCCCTTCTCCCTGCACTTTCGCCGGAGCGTAACCGCTCGGATAATGTAGAACAAGTTTCAGACTTGATCCGTCGAAGACCATTGAATCTACCGGCCGGAAACCACACCGTAAGAGGCGGAGCAGGTGATTCGCGCCACGGCTCGGACGCCTGAGATGCTGGCCCCGGACCCTCCCGGAATCAGCTCCCCCGCAACGACACGGAACGCCAGGAACGGGACACATGACAGCGGAAGCGAAGGCGGTCGCGGCAGCAGCGACCACATCGGCGACCACGCCGGCGTCCCCTCCCCTGACGGAGCGCCAGGAGGCCCGCCGCCGCCGCATCCTGCACGCCAGCGCACAACTGGCGAGCCGGGGCGGCTTCGACGCCGTGCAGATGCGCGAGGTCGCGG
This sequence comes from Streptomyces sp. M-16, assembly GCF_052114405.1. Lineage (NCBI taxonomy): Bacteria > Bacillati > Actinomycetota > Actinomycetes > Kitasatosporales > Streptomycetaceae > Streptomyces > Streptomyces sp. M-16. The sequence goes on from NZ_JBFRER010000111.1 coordinate 30,436, forward strand.
AGTCCTCCAGCGTCGCCCTCGGCACGCTGTACCGGTACTTCCCCTCCAAGGTGCACCTCCTGGTGGCCACCATGCAGGACCAGCTCCAGCACATGCACACGACACTGCGCAAACGCCCCCCGGCGGGCGACGAGCCGGCGGCGCGGGTGGCGGAGACCCTGATGCGCGCCTTCCGCGCCCTCCAGCGCGAACCCCACCTGGCCGACGCCATGGTCCGCGCCCTGACCTTCGCCGACCGCAGCGTGAGCCCCGAGGTCGACACGGTCTCCCGGCTGACCACGGCCATCATCCTGGACGCGATGGGCCTGGACGCCCCGCCGACGGCGGAACAGCTCTCGGCGGTCCGCGTCATCGAACACACCTGGCACTCGGCCCTGATCACCTGGCTCTCGGGCCGCGCCTCGATCGCCCAGGTCAAGATCGACATCGAAACGGTCTGCCGCCTGATCGACCTGACGTCCCCGGAAAAGGCTTGATCGCGGCGTAGGGGGGCGGGGGGCTGGGCGGGGCCACGAGCGAGAGGGTGTCCAGGAGGCCGCCGTTGGTGACGACCAGGTTCCAGGAGCCACTCGTCAGGGAGGTCTCGGGGGCCGGCTCGCCGCGTCGGGACCTGACCCGCCAGCCGCGTTCCGTCAGGGCCGCTTCGAGCGTCCGCCACCGGGTCGCGTCGGCGGCGCCCGAGCCGGTCCAGTCGGCGACGCAGTCGGTCAGGGCCCCCTCCTGGGCGGGGTGGGGGCTGCCCGGGGTCGGGCCCGCGGCAGCGGCGGCGGCGGCCAACCCGGCCTGCACGTCAGGGCGCGAGGGGTGTCCCCCGGCGTCGGCCGGGCCGATCTCGCGTACCCGGAACCAGCCGTCGTCGTCGTTGTCCCCGGCCGTGGACCACAGGACCGCGCCCACCACGGCGACGCCCGCTCCGACCACCCCGACCGCCACTCCGGCCGCCCACTTCGTTCTGCCCATGCAGGCGATCGTCCCCCGCGCCCCGCGCGGCCCGGCCCGCAGCCCCCCGCCCCCGACCCCGACCCACCCCCCTAGTCCTCCGGCGGGAACACCGGTTCGCCCGTTGCCGAGAGGGTGATCAGGATGGCTTCCACCGGGCAGCCCTCGGCGGCCGTCAGGGCGGGTTCGTTGGCGTCGGTCTCCGGGGAGCGGGGGTGGGACTGGCGGGCCGAGTCGAGGGCGAAGGCCTCCGGGGCGTGGTTCACGCACATGCCCGAGCCGATGCAGACCCCCCGGTCCACCTCGATCTGCCAGCGGTCCCCCATCACGCACCCGCCGGGAGGTGGATCATCTTGTGCTCCAGGTACTCGCTCAGCCCCTCCGGCCCGAACTCCCGCCCCAGGCCGCTGTTCTTGTAGCCGCCGAACGGGCCCAGCATGTCCAGGCTGAAGGTGTTCACGTTGAAGGTGCCCGTGCGCACCCGGCGCGCGAAGTCGACGCCGTGCTCGACGTCGGCGGTCCAGACGCTGCCGCTGAGGCCGAACTCCGAGTCGTTGGCCACCCGCAGGGCCTCCTCCTCGTCCCCGTACGGGATCAGGCAGACGACCGGCCCGAAGATCTCCTCGCGGGCGATCCGCATCGAGTTGTCGACGTCGCCGAAGAGGGTGGGCTCGACGTACCAGCCGCGTTCCAGGCCGGCCGGGCGGCCGCCGCCGGTGAGGATCTTCGCGCCCTCCTCCTGGCCGATCCGGATGTAGTCCAGGGACCGCTGCTGCTGGCGCTGCGCGACGAGCGGGCCGAGCTGGGTCGCCGGGTCCAGCGGGTCGCCGACGACGAGGGCTCCGGCGGCCGCCGCGAAGGCGTCGGCGTACTCCTCGTAGCGGCTGCGCGGGGCGAGGATGCGGGTCTGGGCCACGCAGGCCTGCCCGTTGTTCATCCAGGCGGCGGGCACGATCCCGGCGACGGTGGCGGCCGGGTCGGCGTCGGGCAGGATCACGGCGGCGGACTTGCCGCCGAGTTCGAGGGTGACCCGGGTCAGGTTGCGGGCGGCGACCTCCATGACCCGCCGGCCGGCCGCGACGGAGCCGGTGAAGGCGACCTTGTCTACGCCGGGGTGGCCGACGAGGTACTCGCTGACCTCCCGGTCGGCGGGCAGGACGGAGAGCACGCCCTCCGGCAGCCCGGCCTCGCGCGCGATGTCGGCCAGGATGTACGAGTCGAGCGGGGCCTCCGGCGACGGCTTGAGGATCACCGCGGAACCGGTGAGCAGCGCCGGGGCGAGCTTGGCGGCGGCCACGAACTGGGGGACGTTCCAGGGGATGACGGCGGCGACGACCCCGACCGGCTCGCGGCGCACGAGGATCGGCCCGAGGGCGCCCTGGCGGCGCTCCTCGTAGGGGTAGTCGGCGGCGACCTTGATGGCGGAGTCGTAGACCATCATCGCGCCGAGGGCCTGGGCGAGGACGCTCCAGGAGTACGGGGAGCCGTTCTGGGAGCTGATGGAGCGGGCGAGTTCCTCGTGCCGGACGGCGATGGCGTCCTTGATCCGGGTGACGACGGCGATCCGTTCGTCCAGGGAGAGCCGGGGCCAGGGGCCCTCGTCGAAGGCCTTGCGCGCGACGGCGACGGCCCGGTCCACATCGGCACGGGAGGCGTGCGGGACGCTGCCGATGACCTGCTCGGTGTGGGGGGAGACGACGCGGATGGTGTCGGTGCCCAGCGGCTCGGTCCATTCCCCGCCGATGAACAGGTGTCCGTGTTCCACGAGCTCGGTCATGGCTGATGCCTCCTGAGGCTGCGCGCGGTGTCGCAGAACTGATACCAGTTCTAGTTCCAGGAGTCCACGGCCAGGACGAGGCCGCTCCGAAGATCCGAGGACTGGTCAGAAAGCCGGGGAGATGGTCGACTTGGGCGACTACTGAAACACGTTCTCATACAGCACCCAACGGTCCCGACCGCTGAACCGCCGACCGCCCGACCGCCCGACCGATCCCCAGTGAGCCAGCCAGGGAGTCCTCATGTCAGAGGCCAAGCCAGAGGTCACGCCGAAGGCCGCACCGAAGGCCGCACCGGAGGCCGAGCCGCACGTCACCGATCACGGCGGAGGTGTCTGGGGCATCAAGGTCCCCATCCCCGACAACCCGCTCGGGCACACCCTCGTCCACGTCCTCGACACCGGCCGCGGCCCCGTCCTGATCGACACCGGCTGGGACGACCCCGCCTCCTGGGACGCCCTCGCCGCCGGGCTCGGGGTGCTCGGACTCGCCGTCGCCGACGTGCACGGGGTGGTCATCACCCACCACCACCCCGACCACCACGGGCTGTCCGGGCAGGTGCGGGAGGCCTCCGGGGCGTGGATCGCCATGCACGCCGCCGACACGGAGGTGGTCGTGCGGACCCGCTCCGCCGAGCCCGGTGTCTGGTTCGACTACATGAGCGGGAAGCTGACCGCCGCCGGAGCCCCCGAGGAGCACGTCGCCCCGCTGCGCGCGGCCCGCGCGAGCGGCCGGCTGCGGACCCTGCCCGGACTGCGGGCCGCCGTCCCCGACCGGGAGATCGTCCCCGGCGAGCTGCTGCCGCTCGCCGGGCGCAGGCTCCGCGCGATCTGGACCCCCGGCCACACCCCCGGCCACGTCTGCCTCCACCTGGAGGAGGAGCACCCGGCCCGCCTGCCCGGCAACGGCCGGCTCTTCTCCGGCGACCACCTGCTGCCCGGGATCTCCCCGCACATCGGCCTCTACGAGGCCCCGGAGGACACCCGCGTCACCGATCCCCTCGGCGACTACCTCGACTCCCTCGAACGCATCGGCCGCCTGGAGCCCGCCGAGGTGCTCCCGGCCCACCAGCACGCCTTCACCGACGCTCCCGCCCGCGTACGGGAGCTCCTGGAGCACCACGAGGAGCGGCTGACCGGGCTGTGGCGGCTGCTCGCCGAGCCGCTGACCCCGTGGGCGCTCGCGGAGCGGATGGAGTGGAACCGCCCGTGGGAGCGGATCCCGTACGGCTCCCGGAACATCGCCGTCTCGGAAGCGGAGGCGCATCTGCGGCGCCTGGTGAAGCAGGGCCGCGCAGAAGCGGTACCCGGTACCGAGCCGGTGGAGTACCGGGCGCTGTGAGGGGCGCGGGGCACCGCCGGTAAGGGGTGCCGGGGGCCGCCGCCCCCCGGGCCGGTGGGCTACGGGCCGGTAGAGTGGGGCCGTCGTCCACACCTCAGTACGGGGGGGAAGCCGGTGCGAATCCGGCGCTGACCCGCAACCGTGACCCGGCCCGCTCCGCGGTACGGGGAGCCGGAATGCCCCGTACGGGAGGTGCGCGGCTCGTGCCGCCGGGGCCTCCGGCGGCCGGCACCGTCGAGGTAAACGGAGCCGGAGCCCGGTGCCCGCGTGTGCCTGCCTCCGACTCCCCAGCACGAGAGGCACCCGCCCCGCCATGAACGTCCGCCGCAGCGCCGCCGCGCTCGCCGCCTCCGCCGTGCTCTGCGTGGGCGCCGCCCCCGCAGCCCTCGCCGACACCGCTCCGCCCTCCCCGTCCGCGCCGCCGGTCGTCCCCTCGGGCCTGTTCGGCAAGGCCGACCCGACGTACGACGGCGTGTGGCGCCAGTCGATCGCGCTGCTCGCCCAGCAGACGGCGGGCGAGAAGCCCGCCGCGCAGGCCGTGGACTGGCTCACCGGCCAGCAGTGCGCGAACGGCGGCTTCGCCTCCTTCCGCGCGGACGCCTCCAAGGCCTGCGACGCGACGACCGTGTTCGACACCAACGCCACCGCCATCGCCGTGCAGGCGCTGAAGGCGATCGGCGGGAAGGACGCGGCGGTCAAGAAGGGCGTGGACTGGCTGAAGTCCGTCCAGAACGAGGACGGCGGCTGGGCCTACGTCCCGGGCTCCCCCAGCGAGGGCAGCTCCACCTCGATCGTGGTCAGCGCGCTCGCGGTGGCGGGCGAGAAGCCCGCCGAGGTCAAGTCGAAGGCGGGCAAGTCCGCCTACGACGGCCTGCTCGCCTTCCAGCTGGGCTGCTCCGCCGAGCCGGCCGCCGACCGCGGCGCCTTCGGCTACCAGGCCGCCGACGGCAAGCTCCCCGCCAACGCCGACGCCACCGCCGCCGCCGTGCCGGCCGGTCTCGGCAAGGGCGCGGTCGTCGACCCCGCCGCCACGGACACCCCCGCCGCCGCGCTGCCCTGCCCGGCGGGCGCCGCCGACCCGGCGGGCGCCGCGCAGGGCGCGGCCGGCTACCTCGCCGAGGCCCTGAAGAAGGACGGCCACCTCACGGCCGTCACCCCGGGCGCCGACCAGCCCACCGCCGACACCGGCAACACCGCCGACGCCGTGATCGCCCTGGCCGCGGCCGGCCACCGGCAGGCGGCGGCGGGCGCGCTGGAGTGGCTGAAGAACAACTCCGCCGACTGGTCCAAGGGCAACCCGGCGGCGCTGGGCACCCTGGTCCTCGTCGCGCACGCCACCGGCACCGACCCGAAGGCCTTCGGCTCCGCCGACCTGGTCGGCGCGCTGAACGCCACGGGCCCCGCCCCGCAGGCGGCCGACACCGAGCCGAAGCAGGTCGAGAGCGACGGCGGCACCGGTTCCGGCAGCCAGAACATCTGGTGGATCGTCGGCGCGGGCGCCGCGGCCGGCATGGGCATCGGCATCCTGCTGAGCGGCCGCCGGAAGAAGAACCAGCTGTGATCCGCCGTCCGCGCACCGCGGCCGCCGTGCTCCTGGGCCTGCTGCTGACCCTGATCGCCGCCTCCCCGGCCCTCGCGGCGGGCTACCGCTACTGGTCGTTCTGGGACGGTGCGGGCGGCAGCTGGGCGTACGCCACCCAGGGACCCTCGACGGCCCGGCCCGCGGACGGCACGGTCCTCGGCTTCCGTTTCTCGGTCAGCAAGGACGCGGCGGCCGAGGCGGCCCGGCCGCGCGCCGCCGCCGACTTCGAGGCCGTCTGCGCGGGCACCGCCGCCGCCGACGGCAGGAAGCGGGTCGCCCTGGTCGTCGACTTCGGGGTCCCCGAGGACGCGCCCGGCGGCGAGCGCCCGCCGCAGGAGGCCCCGCGCACCGCCTGCGCCCAGGTCTCCCCGGAGGCCACCGCCGCCGAGGCACTGGCATCGGTGGCGAAGCCGCTGCGCTACAACGGTGCGGCCCTGCTGTGCGGGATCTCCGGCTACCCGAGGACGGGCTGCGGCGAGCCGATCGAGGACTCCGGGTCCAAGGCCCCGGCGGCTTCCCCCACGGCGTCCGCCGGTCCGGCGCCCGCCGACGCGGCGCCCGCCGGCGGGGGCTCCGGCCCCTCCGCGGGCCTGGTCGCGGGCATCGCGGCCGTGATCGCCCTCGCCGCCGCCGGCGTCTGGCAGTCCCGCCGCCGCGGGCGATGAAGCACGGCGCCGCGGGTACGCACGCACCCCCGGCCGGGCCCGGCCCGGATCGTGCCGGTCGGGGGGTGCGCGGGGCGACGTACAAGAAGGGGACGGCCTGGCGGGCTCCCGAGGCGCGGCGCAGCAACGCCCTGCACGCGGGGGCCTGGTGGCTGTGGGCCCTCGGGCTCGCCACCGCCGCCTCCCGGACCACCAATCCGCTGCTGCTCGGGCTGATCGTCGGCGTCGCCGGGTACGTGGTCGCCGTCCGGCGCACCGCCGCGCCCTGGGCCCGGTCCTACGGCGCGTTCGTCCGGCTCGGCCTCTTCGTCATCGGGCTGCGGCTCCTCTTCTCCGTGCTGCTCGGCTCCCCCCTCCCCGGCGCGCACGTCCTGTTCACGCTGCCCGAGCTCCCGCTGCCCGGCTGGGCGCAGGGCATCCGCCTCGGCGGCCGGGTCACCGCCGAACAGCTGCTCTTCGCCTTCTACGACGGCGCGAAGCTGGCCGCGCTGCTCATCTGCGTCGGCGCCGCCAACGCCCTGGCCAATCCGGCGCGGCTGCTGAAGTCGCTGCCCGCCGCCCTGTACGAGGTGGGCGTGGCGGTGGTCGTCGCCATGACGTTCGCGCCGAACATGGTCGCGGACGTGGCCCGGCTGCGCACCGCCCGCAGGCTGCGCGGCCGGCCCACCGGCGGGGTGAAGGCCGTCCTCCAGATCGGGCTGCCGGTACTGGAGGGGGCCCTGGAGCGTTCGGTGGCCGTCGCCGCCTCCATGGACGCGCGCGGCTACGGCCGCACGGCCCGGGTCCCGGCCGCCGTCCGGCACACCACCAACGCGCTCACGCTGGGCGGCCTCCTCGGCATGTGCGCCGGCACGTACGGGCTGCTCGCGGCCGAGGGCGCCGCGTACGGGCTGCCCGTGCTCGGCATCGGCCTGGTCCTGGCCCTGGCCGGGCTGCGCCTGGGCGGCCGGCGCAGCGTCCGGACCCGCTACCGGCCCGACCGGTGGGGGGCGCGGGCCTGGCTGGTCGCCGGGTCGGGGGCGGCGGTCGCGGTCCTGCTGATCCGGGCCGCTTCGCTGGACCCGGAGGGGCTGCGGCCGGGCGTGGTCCCGCTGGTCGCGCCGACGCTGCCGCTGTGGCCCGCGGCAGCGATCCTGATCGGCCTGCTTCCCGCCTTCGTGGCACCCGTACCGTCCGAGGAGTCCGCGCAGTGATCCGCTTCGAGCAGGTGTCGGTGACCTACGACGGCGCCGCGCACCCCTCCCTCCGGGATGCCGACTTCACCCTCCCCGAGGGGGAGCTCACCCTCCTCGTCGGTCCGTCCGGGGTGGGCAAGTCCACCCTGCTCGGGGCGGTGTCCGGGCTGGTCCCGCACTTCACGGGCGGCACCCTGCGGGGGCGGGTGACGGTCGCCGGGCGCGACACGCGCACCCACCGGCCGCGGGAGCTCGCGGACGTGGTGGGCACGGTGGGCCAGGACCCGCCGGCGCACTTCGTGACGGACGTGGTGGAGGACGAGCTGGCGTACGGCATGGAGTCGCTGGGCCTGCCACCGGCGGTGATGCGCCGCCGGGTGGAGGAGACCCTCGACCTGCTGGGCCTGAACGAACTCCGCGACCGCCCCATCGCCACCCTGTCCGGCGGCCAGCAGCAGCGGGTCGCGATCGGCTCCGTCCTGACCCCGCACCCGAAGGTCCTGGTGCTGGACGAGCCGACGTCCGCCCTGGACCCGGCGGCGGCGGAGGAGGTCCTCGCCGTGCTGCAGCGCCTGGTGCACGACCTGGGCACGACGGTGCTCATGGCGGAACACCGGCTGGAACGGGTCGTCCAGTACGCCGACCGGGTCCTGCTGCTCCCTTCCCCGGGCGCGGCCCCCGTGGTCGGCACCCCGGCCGAGATCATGGCCGTCTCCCCCGTCCATCCCCCGGTGGTCTCCCTGGGCCGGCTGGCGGGCTGGTCCCCCCTGCCGCTGTCCGTCCGTGACGCCCGCCGCACGGCCGCTCCGCTGAGGGCCCGCCTGGCCGGAGCCATTCCTGCCGCGCGACCGCCCCGGCCCGAAGGYCCCGCACCGCATCCCGCGCCCGGCACGGCGGCGGAGTCGCGGGCGGCCTCCGGGCAGCCCGGCCGGCGGCTCCCCGGCGGCCCGGACACCGGGG